>CAMATE010000207.1 GCA_945861075.1 Akkermansia muciniphila | reverse complement strand
ACGAAAGTCTCGAAGATCCTGAGTCTCGTCGCACTCATTGCCGCGTTCGATACCGTCTCCACCCGCGCCGTGGCGCAGGAAGCCGGTGAGATCGCCGTACGGCGCGAAGAAAAAGCCATCGTCTTGCGCAAGACGTTGGAGGCTGCCGCAACTGCCGCTAAGCAGGGCGATCTCACGTCGGCCGCCAAGGCCTACGAAGACGCTTGGAATTTGACCGAGGAATTGGGTTCGAGCGTTGAGAAGGAGCGCAACATCACCATCGAGGGCTTCACCTCCACTCGTTTGGCTTTGGCTTACAATGCTGCCAAGGCGGGCGAGTACAAGGAAGCCGACCTCCAGGTGAAGCGCATCCTCAAGGTCGACCCGAACCACATCAAGGCCAAGAACTTCAAGCGTGAGAACGATCAACGCCTCGCCAATCTGGTCGGACGCGTCCCCTCCGACGAAGCGTTGAGCTACATCGGCCAGGACAAGACCAACAAATTGGCCGCTGCAATCGCCGTTCAGGACGGCAAGCTCGCCTTTGAAATGGGACACTTCGATCGCGCCGAAACCAAGCTGCAGGAGGCCATCAAGCTCGATCCCGACAACGGTCCGGCCTACCAGTACTTGAACATCATTCGCGAGTCCAAGTACACCCGCGCTCATCGCGAGAAGCTCTTGACCGACAAGGATAAGTTGCTCGAAGTGGAGCAATATTGGGAACAGCCCAAGTCGAAGCTCCCGATTGCCAATCCGTTCGGTCGCACCAATCGCGTCCACACTGGATCCGGCCGTCAGGCGATTTATCACAAGCTCGACACCATCCGCATCAACGAGATCAAGTTTGATGGGCTTCCGTTGGGTGAGGTCGTCAAGTACCTCGACGAGCAAACCCGCCTCCGCGATCCGGAGAAAAAGGGCATCGCTTTCGTGGTGAACTCGCAGGTGGATCAGCCGCTGTCTACTCCAGGAATGGGTGGCGTGGATCCCCTCACTGGAGCCCCTCAACAAGCTCAACAGGCCGCTGAACCGGTCGACCTGAACAATGTTCCGGTTCGCATCAATCCGGCTTTGCGAGATTTGCGCCTGGCAGACGTTCTTGAAATCATCTCGCAGGTCTCCGAGAAGCCTCTGAAATACTCGGTGGAAGAGTGGGGCATCATGTTCCGTCAGCGTCTTCCCGAGGCGACTCAGCTGCATTCCCGCTGGTGGCGCGTCAATCCCAATACCTTCATGGAAGGCTTGGAGAGTGTCACCGGCATGACTCCCGCTGTGGCCCAGGGTGGTCAGGGCGGCGGTCAAGGCGGCGGCGGTGGCGGTGGCGGTGGCGGTCAAGGTGGCCAAGGCGGCGTGTTCACCATTCCCCGAGTTGAAGTCAGCGGCGGTGGTGGTGGTATGGGCGGCGGTATGGGCGGCGGCGGTGGTGGCGGCGGTATGGGCGGCGGCATGGGTGGCGCCGGAATCACCGGTGTGACTCGCACCAACCTGACGGCCAACATCCAAGTTGTCGTTCGCATGTTCTTCATGTCCTGCGGTCTCAACTTCCCTATGACCATGATGCCTGGCGGTATGGGCGGCGGTATGGGTGGTATGGGCGGCGGCATGGGCGGTATGGGCGGCGGTATGGGTGGTATGGGTGGCGGCATGGGTGGTATGGGCGGTGGCATGGGCGGTATGGGTGGCGGCATGGGTGGTATGGGCGGTGGCATGGGCGGCGCTTACCCGCCGGGTGTCGCTCCTTGGGAACAAGACCAGAAGGCCTTGTTCTTCAACGACCGTACCGGAATCCTGTTCGTCCGAGCGACCCTCTCCGACTTGGACGTCATCGAGAAAGCCATCCAAATCCTGAATGTGACTCCTCCTCAGGTTGAAATCGAAGCTCGCTTTGCTGAGATCAACCAAACTGACAGCAAGGCGTTGGGCTTTGACTGGCTGTTGGGCAACGCACTCTTAGGCGGTGGTCGCCTTGGGCTCTCTGGCGGTAGTGCCCCGAGCTACACGGGTCAACCCTCTCGGGCCAATCCCGGCAGCACCTCGGTCGATGGCTCTCAGGTTTTGCCCGGCGGCGTGTTCCCCGGCACCAGCGTCGCCGGTTTGGCCGCTCCTGGCGCGAACGACCAATTGGTCACCTCGGGTTTGCGTAACACAACCGCGGACAGCGGCAAAATCCCTGAGGTGTTCAGCCTCACCGGCATCTTGACCGATCCTCAATTCAAGGTTGTCATTCGCGCGCTGGAACAGCGCGACGGCGTGGATCTTCTCTCCGCTCCGAAAGTCACGACCCTTAGCGGTCGTCAGGCTCACGTCGAAGTGTCCGATGTCCGCACAATTGCCACGGGTTTGAACAATCAGGGCGGCGGCGGCGGTGGCGGTGGACAAGGCGGTGGAGGCGGCGGCGGCGGACTCGGCGGTGGTGGCGTTGGAAACAACGTGAACCAGGCCGCGATCAATTTGATCATCCCGGGAACCGTGTCCCAACCCTTCGGTCCGGTTCTGGATGTCGTTCCCTATGTGTCATCGGATGACGAGACCATTCAAATGACCATTCTTCCGACGATCACTGAATTCGTTGGTTATGACGATCCGGGTCCGTTCGTGCCGCAAATCCTCGGTTTGACCTCCGGCAGCTCCCCGATCAGCCGCACCTCGGTCCTCCCCCTCCCGCGTCTCCGCGTGCGCATGGTCACCACCAGCGCCATCGTGTGGGATGGTCAGACGGTTGCCTTGGGTGGTTTGATCGCCGAAGATAACGTCAAGTCTCGCGACAAGGTTCCAGTTTTGGGTGACGTGCCGGTCTTGGGCCGCCTCTTCCGCAGCGAAAACTCGCGGACTGTTAAAAAGAACCTCATGATCTTCGTCACGGCAACCATCGTTGATGCAGCGGGCAAGCGTGTTCATGATCCGGAGAATCTCCCGATGGATCCGGCCACCAATCCGCCCCGGACGACGGCCAACCCGACGGCGTTTTAAGCGACTTTTCACAATCCAATCGGTGGAATGATTGAACTGCTCGGAGGCCACCAGTCTTAGAGCAAACCATCCATGAACCAAATCCGAAATAGACGATCACCTTGGACGCTGATGGGGCTCGCCCTCATCGGTCTCACAGGGTCGGTCCTAGGCCAGGGGATCACTCTTCAAGCGCCGCGTTTGACGATTCAGGAAGTCGCACCGGCAACGGTTGAGATCCTCGGGGGCGAAGTACGAATCCTCCCCAACAGCGCCTCACCGGTTGGTCTTGCCGGCGATCAGGTCAATGCATCGGTGGCCACCGCCGGGTCGACCGCGTTCGTCGTTTGGCAGGACAACGCCATCGATGGCGATGGCCTCGGGATCGGTTCACGGGTGTTGAATCTGCAATCGGGATCGGCCAGTCCGCAAATCCTTCGGGTCAACCAGCAGGCTCTTTTCAATCAAGAGAATCCTGTGGTGGTGGCCTTGGCGGATGGATCGGCTGTGGTCGCCTGGCAATCCGGTAAGCCCGGCAAACAGTCCATCCATGCCCGGCGCCTTTCCCGATCCGGCGTGCCTCAGGGTGACGAATGGGTGGTGGCTTTGGCTGATTCCAACGCCAGCCATGAATCACCAGCGATGACGGAAATTCCTGGTGGAGGGTTCGCCTTCGCCTGGCAGTCCATCGGAGCCGATGGGGTCTCGTCCAAGATCAATCTGCAGAGCTTCAAGGGTTCTGGATCACCCTCCGGTGATCTTCGGGTGCTCGGTACTTCGGCCTTAGTCGATCGGGCACCGACGATTTCGGCACTCCCCAATGGTGACCTCGCCGTTGCTTGGGTGGCCGAACAGGCTTCTGCCGATGTGCTGAACTTGGGTGGACAAGGCACCCGTCGGGAGGCCAACTCTGATATCTTTGCACAGATCATTCATGCTGACGGCAAAGCAGCATCCCCGATTTGGGTCAACGGAGCAGCGGCACCGTGCGATCGGCCGTCCATGGCCACTCTGCCTACCGGTAAGCTGATCATCGGATGGTCTGAATTCGATTTGGACTCCAAATCGTCTTGGGACATACGCACAGCCATCGTCTCCAACACCGGGGTCGTCGTCGGATCCCCGATCACCCTCAACGACTTCCGGTCTTATGATCAAACCGGGGTTCGTATCTCTTCCGGGTCTGACGGAGCGTTGGCCGTGTGGTCTACACGCGGGGCGGATGGATCAGGTTTGGGTATCGCAGCCAAAGCCATCACAGCCAACGGTCTGTTTGCCGGTGAAGAAATGGTTCTCAATCAAAATCGAAGGAACGATCAATTCGCTCCCAAT
The DNA here is from genome assembly GCA_945861075.1 of Akkermansia muciniphila. Taxonomy (GTDB): domain Bacteria; phylum Verrucomicrobiota; class Verrucomicrobiia; order Limisphaerales; family UBA9464; genus SXXZ01. Next base: position 2,043 of record CAMATE010000207.1, on the reverse strand, counting down.
GTGGTGGCTACCGCTACGGGATATCGAGCGATTTGGAGCGATTTCTCGGGTATCAGCACCGGAGTAGACTTGTCGGCACGCGATCTTAAAAAGGTGTCCGTGACTCCGCGCCAGAAGCTTCGTCTTTCTTGGGAAGCGGTGGTCGGGGCCAAGTACCGTCTGGAATCCTCCACGGATCTCCTCCACTGGAACGAGGTTCAGGCCACTCAAACGGCCACCTCGACCACTCAGACAGCGTCCGTTGATGCAGGCGCTGCTTCTCAGTCCTACTTCCGCGTCCAATCCGATCGCTGACCATGCGCACGACCCCCTTTATCGTTCAAATCGTCGCCCTGCTGCTGCTCGGAGTCCTGCCGACCCGTGCATTTACCCTGCTCGGCCCTATGGCGGGATGGCAGGCTCCTGATCTCGGCTATAACATACCGGATAGCGCCCCTGAATATGGTGGCCCGAGATTGCGTGGAGACGAATATCGCCTCAGTACCCCGGTCGTCACCTACGGCATTGATGGGTCGTTCATGGAATTCTTCGGCGCCGATGGAGCGCGTGCTGTAGACGAGGCATTTGCTCTCTTCAACAGTCTTACCAACGTTTCTGCATTCAGCGAGAACCTGGAGGAATTTCCGCTTAAGGCCGATGGAGTCAACCCGACGGCCAGCGCCCTGGGGCTCCTTGATGTTAAAACTCAGATTCTTTCGCAGATCATGGCCACACTGGGGCTGACATCTCCAGAGCGTTGGTGTTGGTCCATCCGTGGACGGGGTGTTGATCCGATTCGATACTCGGTTGCTAATTTCAATTATGATCCGATCTCCGGCCGCCCTTCCCGCTACGTGAATGGGACCATGTATTCATACATCGTGCGCGATATCTTCAATGGTGATGGTGCTCGAATTTTTTCCGATGCTCGCGAAATACCGGTTGATTCCGCCAATCCCAACATCAGCTTGGCGTCGACCGTCAGCATCAATAGTTTTGTAACCAGTGACGACCGCGTGGCTCGCTCCATCAACCCGAACGGCCGTTACTTCACCGGACTCACCCGGGACGATGCGGGCGGATTGCGTTATTTGTATCACCCTGCCAACCGCAACTATGAAAGCGCGCCCGCTGGATCCTTCCGCGGCAGCGTTTCAGCCAGTACCGGGGGCGCTTCTGCCTCCTTGGAGTCACCTTGGACCGTGGCCGATTCTTCGAACCAAATCGGAACCACTGCGGTCGGAACCACTGGTACCAGCAACACGCTCCAATTAATCAATCTCGCTGTTCGGGCCGGTGTTGATCGGGTTCGCTTCGTCAAAGTGAATTTGGATCCGGTGCTTCGCCAGAACGCCCGTCAGGCGGCAGTCACCTATCCCGAAGTGGTCAGCTCCAATGGTGTTGTCATCCGACAAGTTGTCAGTCGTTTGATTGCACGCCCAGAGATTTTGATCAGTGCTCGAGATCTCGGTGTGCTCGATAACTACGCTCCAGTTGCCTTCGAATTCTCTCCGGTGACGTTCCAGAATACCGGTGCCACTCTCGATGCCGCCGCCGAAGGTCCGGGAACCATTGAACCAATTTCCAGCTATACCTTTTCAAAGCTCGGCGTTTACTCGCTGCACATCGGTAACACCGACGAGCAAGACGGGCAGCCCGGCAACGTCTGGGGCTCATTTGACGGCAGCACTAACGCTCCGATTCTTTACCCGATTGGCAGCAAGCTCTCGGATCTCGAAGCAGCTGTTCTCTCCCTTCGGAGCAACTGAACTGACCGATGAAAACCACGAAATTCTCGACCCGAATCTCTATCATGGTCAGATCCATCATCTTTGCTGTGGCCTGCAGTTGGGTTGCCATTGCGGGCGATTTCTACAACGGGGGCAATTACTCGGTAGATCGGCCAATCGACGCGGTCTCATTTGTCAATGCAGGGACATTCTCTGCCGACACATTTGATTTGTTTGCGACTCGCAATACTCTCAATTACACGAATCTGGGAACCATCCAGGCGAGCTATGGAATGGAGCTCCTGAATGTGAATTCCAGAGGCTTTCGGTATCC
>CAMATE010000206.1 GCA_945861075.1 Akkermansia muciniphila | reverse complement strand
GGGGCATTGACTCCGGAGGGGTGCAGGGAGTTTGCTCTCGAGACTCTCCTATGAACCGTCGTCGCTTTCTCTTGGGGGCCGCTGCTGGCCTTCCGATCCTCCCGGTTTGGGCGCAGGCCCAGGGATCCAAGTCCTACACCTTCGGCCTCATCGCCAAGTCCCAGGGCAATGCGGTGTTTCAGGTGGCACGGGTGGGAGCCGAAGACGCAGCCCGGGAACTCAGCGCCCGTCATGGGGTGAAAATTCGCATCGATTGGCGGACGCCCAACGAAGAAGACGCCCAGAAGCAGGCCGAAGCCATCGAGCAGTTGGTTCTGTCGGGTGCCGATGGCATCGCGGTGAGTTGCAGTGATGCCAACAAGGTGACCGATGCCATCAACAAGGCGGTCGGCAACGGGGTTCCCGTGGTCACCTTTGATTCTGATGCTCCTGCTTCGAAGCGGATGGTCTGCTATGGGGTGGACGACGGTTTATGTGGCGAACAGGTGATGTCGGAATTGGCGCGAGTGCTCGGAGGCAAAGGCACCATTGCGATTCTGGCAGGCAATCAGAACGCCCCCAATCTCCAAAAACGAGTGGCTGGCGTTCGCAAGGAAGCCAAGAAATACCCTGGGGTCGTCATTCGCGACACCTACTACCACCGCGAGACACCTCAAGATGCCGCGGCTCGGATCGAGCAAGTCATGCAGTCCAATCCCGACATCACGGGTTGGGCCTTGATCGGGGGATGGCCTCTCTTCACCGAGAACGCCCTGAAATGGAGTCCGGGCACGGTTCAATGTGTTAGCGTGGATGCCTTGCCCATTTGCCTGAATTACCTGCGCAGCGGACATGTGCAAGTGCTCTTGGCTCAGCAGTGCCATGCCTGGGGTTACCGCTCGGTGGAGCACCTCTTCAACAAAGTCCACCTGCGCAAGAATCCCGAATCACCACGGGATGTCAGCCCGCTCATCCGTGTGGACCGATCCAACGTGGATGCCTACGGCAAGAATTGGGAAAAGTGGCTTCCGAAGTGAGAGGCAGTTTGGCGAATGTTCCCCGGCGGATTCGAGGCCACTCAGAGACGTTCAGAACGACTCCATGATCATGGCGACCGTTCTGCCGAGGCTGCCTTGATTGTCGCGGACCACGGATTGGGCTCGTTGGCCCAACGCCTGACGTTCTGCCGGATTTTCGATCAACCGGATCAGTGCCTTTTCGAGACCTGCCTCATCCGGGACCTGTAGGGCTGCCTGGGCCTGAACAAAGCTTGGCGCGATGTCCGGGAAGTTCTCCATGTGCGGACCAAAGACCACCGCCTTGCCAAGAGCGGCCGCTTCGATGGGGTTTTGTCCACCTTGCGCGGTGAGGCTTTTGCCCACAAACACGATGTCGGCCCGTGTATAGAAGTGACGGAGTTCCCCGGTTGTATTGACCAACAGGCAATCCATTTCTCCTGCCTTGATACGGGTGGCGGGTCGCAGGTCCTTGCGGAAGACAAACCGCACCCCCAGAGACTTGAGTTCTTCACCCACAGCGGCTCCTCGTTCGTGATGTCGGGGCACCAGCACCAGAAAGAGCTTGGGAAACCGGGCTTTCAGTCGGAGGTAAATGGAGGCGAGGATCCGCTCTTCGCCGTCATGGGTGCTGCCCGCCACCAGAACCACACTGTCAACACCCGCTCCCAATTGCCCCAGCAAACTGGCGACATCGAGAGGTCGAGGGTCGTCCAGCTTGGCGGCATCGAATTTCAGGCTACCCACGACGTGGATGGCTTCCTTGCGGCATCCCAGTTGAAGCAGTCGCTCAGCATCGGCCTCGGTTTGTGCTCCAATGCCCTCGAAGCCCGCGAACAGTTCACGGAAGAGGAAACCGAAACGCCGGTAACCTCGGAAGGAGCGTTCGGAAAGCCGGGCATTGACCAGATAATACGGAACTCCGCGGCGCTGAAGACTCCAGAGGAAGTTGGGCCAGATCTCCGCTTCGACCAAAACGACCACCTCGGGATTGATGAGGCCGATGGCCCGTTGGATGTGCTTCCGACGATCGATCGGGTAGTAGATCTTGGTGATGTGGGCCGGGAGTCGTTCCCGCAGGAGGCTCATGCCGGTCGACGTCGTCGTAGAGACAACGATCTTGTACAGCGGGAGCAAGGGTTCCATGACCTTGATCAACTGCGTGCAGAGGTTGACCTCGCCGACACTCACCGCGTGGAACCAAACCACCTGACGGTTGGTCAGAGATTGTTTGAGTTTGGCGTCATACAAACCAAAACGTTCGCCGAACCCGGCCTGCCACGATCCGCGGCGGTACATCTTCAGAAAATACCAAGGAGCCGACAGGGCGAACCCGATATTGAAGAGGATGTTGTAGAGAAAACGCATGAAGAACTCAGTCGCAGGTAAAAAGCAAAAAGGGCCGCCGGGCTGACGGTTCGAAGCCTCCTGAAGTTACAGTTGTTTTTTTGCAGGTCGCGACGTAGGTGATTTCAGCGACTTTGCTTTGGAGACGTCCTTGGAACCTCCAAGGCGTTGGACGAAGGCCCTGATCCAATCGCAGGCTTGCTGTTCACGAGCCTTCGCGACCTCCAGAACCTCTTCGGCGGACACCACCTGGGCTTTTCCACCCAGACCGGCTGCGGCATTGGTGATGCAACTGCACCCGGCCACCCGCAGTCCGCATTGGCGGGCCACGATGACCTCGGGAACGGTGCTCATGCCCACGGCATCGGCACCCCAGCGGCGGAACGCGCGGATCTCGGCCGGGGTTTCAAAGCTGGGTCCGGAGACGGCCAAGTAGACGCCTTCACGCACTGGCAACCGAATGGATCGCGCCGCTGCTTTCAGGTGTTGCTGAAGATCCGGATCGTAGGCCCGCGTCATGTCCACGAACCGTTGCTCGCCGGGGCTGACGGGCCCGCGCAGCGGGTTCATTCCCAGAAAGTTGATGTGGTCGTTCAGGATCATGAAATCCCCGACTCGGAACTTCGGATGAATGCCGCCGGCCGCATTGGTCACCAGCAATGTTTCCACTCCCATTGCGGCGAGGACGCGGGTGGCGAAAACCACTTCGCCGGGATCAAACCCTTCGTAGTAGTGAGCCCGACCGCTGAGGACGGCCACGGGCACTGAGTGCCAGGTGCCGATCCGGAGTCGGCACTCATGCCCCGGAGCGCCTCCGACCGGGAAGCCGGGCAGGTCGCGGTAGGAAAAGTCCCGATCCACCGTCACCGACTGGGCAACAGGCCCGAAGCCACTACCCAGGATGATTGCCAACCGGGGTCTCAACTCGGTCCGGCGCAGGATCAGCGAGGCGGTGGCTGAGGGTTGGGGCAGGGATTGGGATCGACGGGGCATGGTGCTGGGAAGTGTTTGCAGAAATCAGCCGGGGATTACGGCCGTGCGTTGGGCATGGGAGGCCAATGCCGCCTCGAACAGTTCGTGGCTTCGGACGGCCTCGTCCGGGGTGACACAACCAAAGCGATTGCCGAGGGCTCCGGCCCGCTCGGCCGCGAAGGCCGCCCACATCTGGAGGAAGCAGTCCGGAAATCCGGGTTCAAAAATGCCTCCGGTGATGGTGGGGAAGGGGGTTTGGAACCCGAGGTCGGTACGGCTCCACCATTGTTCCTTGGCGCGGTCGAATTTCCAGAGGGTCTTCGGTTCAGCCGTGGAATAGCGCATGCCACCATCAGTTCCGAGGATCTCAATGGACCAGGTGTTGGTGGCTCCCGGAGCCAGGCGCTTCATTTCAAAGCGCATGGGAGTTTCGATGCCTTGGATCGTCGCCTCTGTGTGCAGCATGGCGTTGTCCCAAGTGTCGCAGGGGGCCATGCCGCCTTTGCCGTCTGGGCGTTCGTGGTAGATTTTCTGCAATTGGGAGTAGACCCGGTTCGGGAACCACCCCAATCGGAACGGCACGTGGACGACGTGCATTCCCAGATCGCCCATGACACCAATGGCCCCGCAGGTGCGCACCTGACGCTTCCAGTTGACCGGCTTGGTGGGGTCCAGATCGCTGGCATGCCAGAAGCAGGATCGGACTTCCAGTGGCTTGCCCATGGCCCCGGATTGAGCCCACTCGACGACCCGTTGGACGCCCGGCAGGAATGGAAATTCTGAACTGCAGCGAACGAATCGTCCCGAGGCTACGGCCGCATCGCGGATCCGTCGGGCAGCCGCGAGATCGATGCCAAAGGGCTTCTCGGCCAGCAGATCCTTCCCTGCGGCCAACACATCGAGATAAATGGCCTCATGCAGGTTGTGGGGGACGGCCACATAAACGACATCGACCTCGGGTGAGGCGAGCAGTTGGCGGTGGTCTTGAGTCAGCAGTTTGACCGTCGGGATCTGGCGGAACCAATCGAGCAGGGAAGGCTGAAGATCGCAGACGGCGACAAGTTCCACTTGGACGGGGAAATTGTTGAGCACAAACCAGCGTGCGAAGGCGCTGGCTGCTTCGCGGCCCATGAGGCCGCCGCCGATGATGCCGACACGGAGAGTGGATTTCATGAAAGGGATCGAGAACGGGTTTTTGAAACGGGATTTTCTGAATCCGTTGGAGCCTAAGAGTGGCTGTTACTCGGGTTTTTCCGGGCGATCAATTGGTCCCGAAGTTCGGCAAAACCTTTGAAAGACTTGAGGTTGCGGGTCAACAAGTCGAGCAACTGATCTTCGGTGAGCCCTTCGGCTTCCAAGGTGTGGGGAATGGGTTTCCCCGAGGAGATTTCTTGGTGGATTTTTCGGAGCGTTCGGAGGGTTAGAGCGGAATCCCTCCGGCCCAAGGCGGCAGAGCGGGGGGCTGCCGATATTTGAGAAGCCGTTTCGGCGAAGGCGATGGTCGGATGATCCAAACCGGCGGGGCGATCCACGGTGCCCTTCACCTCATTCCAGAGGGCCACCACGGCCTCGGATCGTCCGCGCATTCCGATGGAGCGTCGGAAGCTGTTTTCCACGAAACGCAAATGAACCAAATCCTGGGCAGCGGCATTGACATCCCGGCCAGACTTGGCCGGTCCTGCCAGGCGGATGACCTCCAGTTCACTGGCGAAGAGTTCTCGATCTAACCAGAAACTGACGGCTGCCAATGGGCGCCAAATCAGCGGGACGATCCGGAGCAACAGATGACGCTCAAAGTTGGCCGAACTGCAACCAAAGTGGTGGCAGTAGGCTTCCTTGAAATTAGCGTGAACCGGTTGGGTTTTGGCCATGGGCTTGGAGCAGCGCTCTCGTTGAGAGGAAAGAATCCGTTTGGTGACTAGGAAGTGTCAACGCTGCGGCCGTTTCAATGCCGTATGAAAATTGGGTATTTTCAGCCTCGGACGCGGTACAGGGTTTCACCCGCTTTGGGGACGTAGAGGACCCCTTCCGACTCCCGACCTTGAAACTGGAGTGGATCGATGCTTCTCCAATCCCGGTAGCCCAGGTTGATCTCTCGACAGATGGACTCCGGAATTCCGGTTGCCAAAGTGACCCGGGCGCGGCGGGTTTCGACGCCGTTTTCGTAGGTGCCTTGTCCGAAGACATGGGTGCTGTGCGCCAGAGTTCCCCACGGGAAATCCTTGAAGCGATCCCACTGCTTGAGGAAGTAATCGCGGCAGTGGTAGCCCACCTGACGGATGAGCGCTCCGTGGACCACACTGACCTCGTGGAGGTGAGGGGCGTAAATGATGAGTTCGCCGTCCGGAGCCAGCACTGGTTCCAACTTGTACATGCACTTGGCCCCAACCCATAGCTCGTCGTACATCGCCGGAGCGCAGCTGAGAATGGTGTGGTACTGACGGTCCTTCCATTCGATGTGTGTTTGGGCGGACAAGTCGGCGGCTTGGTCCCAGGCGGCCTCGGGGGTTCCACCGAAGATCCCGGCCAATTCGCCATGGCCGCCGGGTTTCACCACCAGAGCCAGGCACAACTTGGGAATCGGCACCATGGCACCGGCGCGGTCGACCACACGGCGCACCGGAGTCCACTTCTGTCCAATGACTCCGACAGTGGTGATGACTGCGCCCAGCCAATGGAAGAAGTTCAGAATCTCCGGACCACTGACGCCGGGGAAGAGGTACTTATTGCCGCCGCTGAAGCCCACCACCTCATGCGGGAAGACCGGGCCAATGATGACAATCTGGTCGTAGTCGAAGACCCGTTGGTTGATGGACACGGGGACATCCATGGCGAAGAGCCCACCGGACAGGGTGCGGATTTCTTCGGCCGGAATGACTCCCAGCGATTTCAGGGCAGCCGGATTGTCCCACTCGTGATTGAAAAAACGAACCGTTGCATACTGCGAGGAACGTTGTTCAGGAGTGATCTCCAACCGGGCGCAAATGGCCTCTTCCGGCATGGCCGGATG
>CAMATE010000205.1 GCA_945861075.1 Akkermansia muciniphila | reverse complement strand
GCCCTTGTCATTTCTGGCCATTTGTCCCAAGGCCCAGACGGCATGACGTCGGGCGAGGAAGGTGCCTGCCTGAGCGGTTCTCATCAGGGAATCCACGACGGCGGTCCCCCGCCGTGCCAAATCCCATTGAGCCTCCAGACGGATCCTGCGATCTGCGTGTCCCAGCAAGGTGGCCAATTCCAGATCGGGGCGATGAGAGAACCCTTCCGCCAACAATTGGCGGGTCTGAGCCATCAGAGCCGCTTCAGGCTCCGTCGGGGCTTGAGTCGGGGTGATTCGATAAATCCGGCCTCGCGGAGTTTGTCCCCAGCCACTGACCCAGTCCAGGACGTAGGCCGCACCATCGGGACCAAAATCCACGTCGGTCGGCCAGCAGTTCCAAAGGAACTTCTCCTTCCGATCGACCAAGAAACTGGCACCGGAGGGCTTCACGGTGTAAGCCCAGACGCCGCCCGGAAAATCGGCATGCAGGAAGGTGCCGGCCAAGCGTTCCCCAAACCCCGTGCCCGGATAGAAGGCCAGTCCGCTGGGGCCTTGGCTGACGGTGCCAGCCAGCGGCAAGGTTCCATCGCGGCCGCCCCTCCACAGTTCTTCCTTCACCCACTGGCCGAAGCCTTCCATGTGCTGGTAGCTGGTCCGCCATCCATAGTCGCCGCCCTCGACGAGGTGCAGCACCCGGCAGGGGTCTGCGCCGGCGGTGTCATTGTCGACCGTCCACAAGTTGCCTTCATCGTCGAACGCCAACTCCTGGGGGTTGCGCAGTCCGTAGCAGAAGACCTCCAGAGATCGGCCGTCGGGTTCGCACCGCAAGACCCCGCCGCAGTCCGGAAGGTGGATGCGACGCCCCTCCCGGTTCGTCAGGCTCGCACCACGGTCGCCGAAACTCAGGTAGATGCGCCCATCGGGACCTTGGATGAGTCCATGTAAGTCATGTCCCGAGACACCGATGTGCACTCCGAAACCCGTGGCCAAGGGTTTCCACCGTTGGGCCTCGATGGGAGCCGGCGCCGTCGATGGACTGGGGTAGGGGAATCGCCACAAGCTGGGGATGTTGGCGAAGTAAATTCCGTCACGGGAGGCCAGGATGCCGGCCGCTGTGCCGTCGACGGCGTCCCGGAATCCTTGCGCCAGGATTTCCGAATGATCGGCCCGACCGTCTCCATCCCGATCGCTCACCCGCCGGACAACTTCGCTCTCTCGGGTCAGGAAACTGAGGTTGGTGGCGAAGGCGTTGGTCAAGAACGTGCCCCGGTCTGCCACGCTCCGGAACGCCATGTCGGCCAGGAGCCAGTTGGTCTTGGTGGTGATGTCGAAGACACTGATGGCCCAGCGGTCGGACTCGGCCAGATAAGCCTGTCCCTTGCCATCGAAGGCAAAGGCGACGCTGTTGCTCAACTGTGGTTCGGCGGCCCAGACGTCGAGTCTCAGTCCGGTGCAGAGTTGGAGGCGCTTGGCCCCTTCGGTCGCCTCAGACCACGCCGGGGAGGAGGCCGAATGTTGCGCGAAGAGAATGCCGGCAAGGCCAAGAAACAGGGAGCCGATGAACCATCGCATGGGCTGAGCCTAGACGGGTTATTGGTTCCTCGCGAAAGCGAAAATACTCTTCATTAGGGTTTGTGTAACAGGGGGTGTTACAAAAAGTCTTTTCATAACCTCGGGTTTCTTGCTTACTCTGTCCTTCCGCGTTTTGTCGCGGATTGTTTACAAAAATGGAAACCTCTCTGACCACACTGGTCGTAAAGCCGGGCGAAGCTGACCGATTGATTGCTGGCCACCCTTGGGTTTACTCCAGCGCCATCCAACGTAGTTCCCAACCTCCCGCCGACGGGGAGTTGGTGCAGTTGAAGGATCACCGTCATCGCTTCTTGGGTGTTGGTTTCTACAATTCCCGCTCAAAAATACAGGTTCGAATGCTTTCGAACGAGCGGGTGGAGGTGAATACCGATTTTTTCATCGAACGGATTCGTGCCGCGATGGAAGTGCGCAAGCGCCACATGCCGGATGCGACCTCGTTCCGGGTGGTTAGCGCCGAGGCCGATCTGCTGTCGGGCCTCATCATCGACAAGTACGAGGATGTCATTGTTCTGCAAATCAGCTCGCTCGGCATGGAGCAGCACAAGGCGATCATTGTGGAGGCCATCCAGAAGGTCTTCCGTCCGCGCTCGGTGTACGAACGCAATGAGATCGCTTCCCGGCAATTCGAAGGATTGCCCCCTGTGTCAGGTCTCCTGGCGGGGGAACCGGTGGAAACGGTCGACGTCACCATCAATGGCCTGAAGTTCACGGTCGACTTGCGCGCGGGTCACAAGACCGGCATGTACCTGGATCAGCAAGTCAACCATGCACGTGTGGGTGCCATGGCCAAGGGGGCGATGGTTCTCGATTGCTTCACCTTCCTCGGCGGCTTTGCGTTGCATTGTGCTCGCGCGGGCGCCCGTCAGGTCATCGGGCTCGATCAGAGCGAAGATGCCGTTCAAGCCGCTCGCACCAATGCCGAGCGGAACGGGGTTTCCGGGAACACCCAGTTCGAGGTGTGCAATGTGTTCGACTGGCTCAAGGCCAAGACGACCACCGGCCCCAATGAACGTCTGGTGCCGCAGTTCGACCTGATCATTCTTGATCCGCCCAGCTTCACCCGGAACCGCGCCTCCGTGCCCGATGCCTTGCGTGGCTACAAGGAGATCCACGTCCGTGCACTGAAGTTGCTCAAGCCGGGCGGCACTCTGGCCACCTTCTGCTGTTCGCACCACGTGGACGCCCGCCTCTTCGAAGATGTGGCTCTCAGTGCAGCCTACGATCAGCGAAAGTTGCTGCGTCGCGTGGCGACTTACTCGCAGGCCCCGGATCATCCGGTCCTGCCGAGCATTCCCGAGACGGAATACCTCAAGGGCGCTGCCTACGAGTTGGTTCGCTGATCCGGTACGGAATACGCAGGGGTTGCGTTTCTGCACAGGCGTCGCAGGTTGATTCCATGAAGTGGGTTTTCCTGTGTCTGTTGGGATGTTTCCTCCTGTTCTTGGGGATGGGGTGTTCGTCGGTGCCTCGTGTGACCGACAGCACCTCAGCCTTGAAAGCCATCCGGTCTGAGATGGAACAGCGCCCGACCGTGGCTCCGGGTTCACCGGCGGAACGGCAGGGGATCGAGCGCCTCAAAACCTTCCTCACCCGCATTGATGCCGAGTCGGTGCGCACACAGACCTTGAGCGTCTACGCGCCGGACGCGTATCTCAACGACACCTTGGTGATCCGGCGGGGTGCCACGAACATCCAAGCGTACTTCCTGGCCACGGTGGATGCTGCCGAGAGCATCACGGCCAGCATTGAGGATGTGAGTCGATCGGCCGACGGCTTCTATTACGTGCGGTGGACGATGGATGCCCGGATGAAGAAGGTCGCGGCCGGCGAGACGATACGAACTCTGGGCATCACCCTGGTCCGATTCGACGATCAGGGCCGGGTCCTGATCCATCAGGATTACTGGGACAGTGCCGCCGGGCTCTGGGACCACGTTCCGGTGATCGGTCGTGGCATTCGTTGGATCAAGGGGCGTCTGGATCATTGAAACGGTGGGGAGCAACAATGCCCGAGCCTTCGGGTATCCCCGCCTCGCCTTCAAATCGTCCCTGTGCTTCGCTCCACCTGTGACCGAGCCCATTCTGGAAGTTCGAAACCTCTCCAAGGTCCACCCAACGAGCGACGGTGGATCATTGACCGTTCTGGACCAGGTCGACTTGCGCCTTCTGCCGGGCGAAACCTGCGCCATTGTCGGTCCCAGCGGCTCCGGAAAGACGACGCTGCTGGGTTTGTGCGCCGGATTGGATCGTCCCACGGGCGGTGTGGTGCGGTTGGCGGGGCAGGATCTCGGTTCCCTGGATGAGGATGGCCGGGCCCGGGTCCGCAACCAATACGTGGGATTCGTGTTCCAGAATTTCCAACTCCTGCCGACCTTCACTGCGCTGGAGAATGTCCTGGTACCGGCCGAATTGCAGGGGGCTTCCGGTGGCGAGGCTCGTGCTCGGGAATTGCTGGGCTGGGTGGGGTTGGCCGAACGTCTGCACCATTATCCGGCGCAGTTGTCCGGGGGCGAACAGCAGCGTGTGGCGCTGGCTCGGGCTTTCATCAATCAACCGCGCATTCTTTTCGCCGACGAGCCCACCGGCAACCTGGACCCCGCGACGGCCGTGAAGATCACGGACCTGCTCTTTGAATTGAATGCCCGGGCAGGGACCGCATTGGTTCTAGTGACCCACGATCGGGAATTGGCCGCCCGCACCGGTTCGGTTCTCCGCTTGCGCGGTGGGCGTCCGGTTTCCGGTGATTGATCGCCAGGTATTGGGTGATCGGGAGGCTGGGAACGTTTCGATCGACGAGCTGCCCCTCAGCCAACGATTCAGCTATGCCGCGGACGCCTCACGACGACTTGGGGCGGGTACTGATGCTTGGCGATCATGTTCTTCGGCAGAATTCCCCGCCACGACACGTTGGGATACACGATGGAATCACGGCCTAGGATGGAACCGGGATTCAGGACCGAGTTGCATCCGATTTCGGCCTTGTCGCCGATCAACCCACCGAATTTCCGCAAGCCCGTGTCGATGGGAGTGCCTTCGAAATTCACCCAGACGTTTTGGTTGTCGAGTTTCACATTCGACAAGATGGACCCGGCCCCCATGTGTGCCTTGTGCCCGAGAATCGAATCCCCCACGTAATTGAAGTGAGGCACCTGGCATTGGTTGAAGAGCACGCAGTGCTTCAGTTCCACCGAATTGCCCACCACACACCCATCCCCCACGATGACGTTTTCCCGGATATACGCCCCGTGCCGGATGCGGCATCCGGCCCCGATGATGGCAGGTCCGATGATCATGGCTCCAGGTTCCACGATGGTGCCGGCTCCGATGAAGACCTGTGGGCCCACATGCGCGGCGGGGTGCACCTCGGCTCCGGTGGTTCCCGGTTTGAGGTTTTGGGACAAATAGCCGGCGAGGCGTTTCAGGGCTTCCCAAGGGTACTCGACGCCATCGAATAGGGCGCCATGCGTGGTCTGGCTCAGGTCGAACAGGTCATCCACGTGGTAGGTCATAGCGAACGAAGGCTAAAAGGAGGGGGCGACGGGTCAAGCCAACGCCCGGGTTCTTGCGGGTCCTCGTTTGTGGCGTCGGACGAGCTGGGCGGATCGATTGCAATTGTCCAACGACCAGACTTGCCTGTCGTAGCCTCTCCGCCACGTTTGGGCACATCGATGACTCTGCGCCTTCGGTTGACGACCTTATTCCTCACATTGGCTGGGATTTGTCTGGCGGATGTGGCCCCGTCGCAAGACCTCCTGGCAACCAACACCTTGGCGGTGTTCAGCGTGCCCGACGTCGCCGTCGCCAAATCCTCGTGGTTGAAGTCGAACCCCGGCCGCTTCTGGGAAGACCCCGCCATGGCGGCATTCCGGAATCAGTTTGAGAGCTCCTTCCGTCAGAAGTGGGGCGCCGTGATGGAGCGCGAGACGGGGCTGGATTTGCGGGAACTCCTGAACCTGACCCGTGGGCAGGCGACTCTGGCGGTGTTTCCGCCGTTGCCGGTGGACGCCGGTGCCGAAGATTCGGGTGCCAATTGGTTGCTCCTCCTCGACACCAAGGACGGTTCGGCCGCATTGACCAAGACCTTGGACGCCGCTCGCACCCGGTTGTCGACGAATGTCCCGCCCACGGTCAAAACGCAGCAGTTCGGCGATTGGCGATTCTCCACCGTCACCATCGACCTTCAAACGACGTCGGCCGGGAGCGGTCAACCAGCCACTCCTCCGGGTGAAGCCTTGGAAGAAGAGGATCTCCGTTGGGAACTCTGCTTTGGACAGGTGGGCTCTGCCTTTGTGGCCGGGCCCTCTTGGGCTGCGATTTCCAATGCACTGCCGCGGTTGACTGCCACCAATGGGACTCCGGGGTTGATCACCAAGCCGTCCTTCAGCCGTTTGTGGAATTCCACACTGAAGGACCGCCCGGCTTGGTTCTACGTGGATGTGGCTTCGCTGTATCAGCGATTGTCACCGCGTCTGGAGGGTGTGTTTGGAATGCTTTCGTTGCTGGGGGCTGATCCGGCCAAGGTGGTTCCGGCCACCGGGCTCACTTCCATCAAGGCGATCGGTGGCGCGATTCAGAACACAAGCTCAGGTTGGCTCACCGAGTTGGCTATGGAAGTCCCGGCCACTGAGCGTGTGGGATTGACCCAGGTGATGGAGATCTTGCCTTTGGAGGCCGGTTTGCTCGAAGGAGTTCCGGCTGATGTGGCCTCCTTCCAACGCTGGCGGATTGATGGTCCCGGTGGTTGGAAAGCCCTCGAAGCCTCACTGA
>CAMATE010000204.1 GCA_945861075.1 Akkermansia muciniphila | reverse complement strand
CGGGAGGGGAACTCCTGATCCAGCGGTCGTCCCACCATGCGTTCGATCATTTGATCGCGGGTGATGGCATGGATGGGACAGTCGGAGACATTGCCCCCATCGCGCAAAATGGTCACCCGGTCGGCGATGGTGAACACCTCTTCCAGCCGGTGGCTGATGTAGAGGATCCCCATTCCTTGACGCCGCAATTCCCGCATGAGGGTAAAGAGCTTCTCCACCTCATGGGAGGTCAGCGCGGCCGTGGGTTCGTCCATGACGAGGATCCGAGCCTTGTGGATCAAGGCTTTGGCAATTTCGACCAACTGCTGCTGAGCGGTGCTGAGCCGGCGGCAGGGCGCATCCAAGTCCACTTCGACGCCCATCCGTTGGAACAGGGCTGACACTTGTTCCCGTTCTTGGCTGCGGGCCAGGAAGCCACCGGTGGTCTCCTCCTGGCCTAGGAAGATGTTTTCCACCGCCGTGAGGGCCGGGACCAAGTTGAACTCCTGGTAAATCACCGCCACGCCGGCCGCGCGAGATTCTTGCGGGGATTGAAAACGTTGCTGCTGTCCGTCGATAGCCAAGGTGCCCGCATCGGCGGCATGGGCGCCTCCGATGATTTTCATCAAGGTGCTCTTGCCCGCGCCGTTTTCACCGAGCACGGCCAAGACCTCTCCGGCGTTGAGTTGCAGGTCCACCCCCCGCAAGGCCCGGACTCCAGGAAAGGACTTCACAATCCCGGTCAGGGCCAACAGCGGCGGATTCGTCGAACTCAGCGGTACAGACGGACTCGGCAGGCTCATACGCCCATGGAGGACTCCAAGGCCTGACGCATCACCACGGCGTGGGGATCAATGCCCGTCCAATATTGAATGCCCACGATGCCTTGGTTGACCAGCATGCCCAACCCGTCGAGCGGGCGGCAGCCCCGGGAGGCGGCCTCGATCAGGAAGCGCGTCCGAACCGGGTTGAAAACTACGTCCGCAACCACCATGCCAGGGCGAAGGGTGTCGAGATCGATCTCCAACCGCGCCTCGGGATCATACAACCCGATGGACGTGCCGTTGATCACCACGTCGGTGCCCTCCGGAATGGCGTAATTTCCGCCCCAGACGACGAGTCGGGCATCGAGTTGGAGTTGCTCGCACAACAAGTCCACCAATTCAGCCCCACGTTCCTCAGAGCGGTTGACGATCGTGATGTGACGCACGCCCGCCAGACCCAGTTCCACAGCGATGGCCCGTGCGGCGCCACCGGCGCCGAACAACACCACTGATTTGCCCTGGGGATCGATCACCGACTGCAGGGACTTGAGGAAACCCTTCCCGTCGGTGTTTTCACCAATGAGGCGGCCCTCCCGCCGCACCACACAGTTCACCGCCCCCATCACCGCTGCGGACTGGCCCAGACCATCGAGATGGTCAATGACACTGACCTTGTGCGGGAGGCTGCAATTGAAGCCCCGGAAACCCATGGCCCTGGCCCCCTTCACGGCAGCACCGAGGTCCGCGGGCGAGACCTCCATGTTGATGTAGCGCCAGTGCAGCCCGTGGTGCCGGAAGGCCGCCTCCACCATCGCCACCGTGGGATTGCCGTCGGCCCCCTGGGACATGGATCCGACGAGTTCGTGAAGGAAATGATGGGATTGGCTCATGGGTCGATGGATGGATCGGGCTCAGTGGAGGGTGGGGTCTTTTTGCGCGTCGGACTTCCGATAGAGGCGAGTGGGAATGAGCATTTGCGCCGGTAGCGTCTCGCCCTTGGAGTGGCGCAAAATCGCATCCACCATGCGGACTCCCATCTGGTCGGGAAACTGGATCGGATCGGCGTAGATCTTGCCGTCCTTGATGGCCTGCTTGCCCTCGGGTTGGCCATCGAAGCCAATGATGAGCACCTGGGTTTTGCCGGCCTTTTCCACCGCAGCGCGCGCACCGAGTGCGGCGGGATCGTTGATGGCGAAGATGCCGCGAAGATCCGGGTGCGCCTGCAAGGCATCCTCGGCCGCCTTGTATCCCAAATCCTTGGCCGCACCGCTCTCAAGCTCGGTGACCACATCGATCTTCGCTTTACCGGATGCGTTGTGCGTCCGGATCACCTCCATGAAACCCTTCACGCGCAACTGGCAGGATTCGGCCTGCTTGAAATGCAGTACCGCAATCTTACCACCGGCTTCGCCAAGGGCCTCAATCATGGCCTGACCCGCTTCCCGTCCACCGCCTTCGTTGTCGGTGGCGAGTTGGGTGACGATCTTCACGCCGGGTTCATTGCAGGGGATGTCCACGGTGAACACCGGGATCCCGGCCGCATTGGCCTCTTGAATGACCGGGATGATCGACTTGGAATCACAGGGGCTCAGCACGATGGCGCTGACCTTCTTGACGATGAAGTCCTTGATTTGATTCCCCTGCTTGGCGACGTCCTTGTCACCGCTGACCACCACCGTCTCGTAGCCGTGCTTTTTGCCCTCGGCCGTGATGCTGTCACCGATGACCTTGAAGAACGGGTTGTCGAGGGTGAGCAGCGAAACACCGATGGTTCCCTGGGCGTTAGAAGCCGATGCGGCCGGCTGGCTCGAATCGACCGCCTTGTCTCCGCATCCACCCAGGAGGGCGAGGAGGCAAGCCATGAGAACGCGTTGGAAGTAATTCATGCGATGGGAAGGTGCGGGATGGATGAATGAGGTCAAAGCGTTCCGGTTCTCACGAATTCATGGTGCACCGGAATGGTGACACGCTGGCCGGAGGTGGACAGGAACGTCACAGCACCGGGCGCAAATTCAAGCTTCTGAACAACGTCGAAACCCGGCGGAATCCTCGCCACCCCCTGGATGTAATTCACACGGGTGGGCTGGGTCGGACTCAACGCGACGGCGGTCGAGACACCTTGCCGGGTGAGCGGGTTGTCCCGGGTCGATGCGGCGAGGCCATCGGCAAAGCAGGCCGTCACGTCCTCCAAACCCAGGCAGTTGTTGCGACCGTTCCACGGATGCCCATGACGCCCATGGTTTTCCATCCAGAAGACGGTGCTGTTGAGCACCGCTGGATCCTTGAGGGAAAACCACAGATACCCCTGATCGGTGAAGGTCGCGGTCGTCCAAGCGGGGCCTCCGGTCTTCTCCCACGGTTCATTCACCAGTTGGACGAGATCGGCATGACCATATCGGGCGGGCAATCGGGTCAGGTCGGCGTCGGGTGCCCCCTTCCAGGCGACAGGAACCCGGGTCAAATCCGTCCACTGGGCACCCGGAAGGAGTGCCTGATATTCACGCTGCTTCGGATCGCTGAAGAGGGACGGACAGGTCATGCCCCAGCGGAAGGCACTGGTCGCTATGCGCACAGACCCTTCCTTTTCAGGCATGGCCAAGGTGGCGTGGTGACCCAGCGGCATCCGCCCGGAGAACCCTTGGAGGGTATGCCGGGTGTAAACAACGTTCTCGCCGTCCACCAACAACAACTCCTTCGTGACATGCCCAGGTCGGACACGGGTCTCGAAGTCGAGGGTCAAGGTCGTGACCTTTCCGGCGCGCCGGGTTCCCAAAACCTTCCATGGTTCGCCCACGATTTCACCATGGGGCGGGTGCTTCTCACCGGCGACCGGTTCCGAATTGCCGCCGAAGGGCAGGCAGAAGAAATCACCGCGCAACGTGATGAGCACAGGCGCAGGCATCGCCGAAGGCTTTTCATCTTGCCACGGCGTGATGTGGTAAGGCCGCACCGGTCGGTCGCTGTCGCTGAAGAACGTGACCGGAGCCATGTGGCCCCCGCGGCGGGTGATCGCAACCTCGACCTGCGGCGTGGCGACAATCCAACTGGGTTGGGAATGGATCGTGCGTTTCGGGGTGGCAACCTCGGCGGCCATCGGAATGGTCAGGAAGAGCAGGCTCAACCCAGTCAGGGCTTTGCGTTTCATGGGTCTGCTCACGAGTCAGGAGTTTCGGCGAATTTTCAAGCAGCAAACACGGGGCCGAAGGTATTGAAACCGTGATCCCTTGTGCCATGACAGTTCGTCACTGCAGGCCTGAGTACCTGGTGGATGCGCGCCATACGTAGATGGCAATCCATGTTCATCGTGGAGGCCCGAAACAAACCATACCCATGAACATGGGTAGCAGAAGCGCCACCAGACAAGCCGGGGCGGGTTTCATGACTTTGAACGACCGGCACCCTGCCGCAAAACCGGGACACAGGCCTACGGTACCGATGTTGTGGTCACTCCGTACGGCTATCTCCGAAAATACTTGGCGACGGCCTCCCCCCGGGAGTGGACGTGGAGTTTCGCATAGATGCTCTTCACGTTCATGCGAATGGTCTCGATGCTGAGTTGAAGCATCTCGGCGATCTCCTTGTAGGCGGCGCCCTGGGCGAGCCGCTCAAGCACCTCCCTCTCGCGACGGGAAAGGCGGTCCACTTCGCGGGAGTGCTCACCGATTCGGTTGAAATGTTGGACCACCTTCCGGGCGACGTGGCCGCTCATCGGGGCGCCGCCGGCATGGATCTGCCGGATGGCCTCGATCAATTCATCGCGAGGGGTTCGTTTGAGCAGGTAGCCTCCCGCCCCGGCCAACAACGCGTCGAAGATCCTCTGGCTGTCCTCGTAGACGGTCACCATGAGGATTTGGACCGAAGGCATGACGGCCTTCAGTCGCCTCACCCCCTCGATCCCGCTGATCTCAGGCAGACCAATGTCCATCAAGACCACGTGAGGTCTGGATTCCGGGAGAACGATCAACGCCTCCGCGACGGAGCTGCAGGTTTTCACCACCTGCAACCCCGTTGCCGAAGCGATGTCCTCGGCAAGCCTTTCACGGACGAATCGGTCATCTTCCACCAAGGCCACGCGGATGCACAGATCGCAGTTCTCCATTTCGGGTTTTGCGGGCTCTTCGACTGGGGGTTTCAAGTTCATCGGGCCGGATCCATCTCAGGCACCGTGACCGGGACGGCTTCGTTGGGGTCGACTCCACCACCACTTCCCACGTCCAAGAGGCGTTCTCATGGTCAAAACAGTCCCCCGGCCGGACGCAGTGGACACCTCCAAGACGCCGCCAGTCCGGACGAGGCGTTGTCGCATGTTGGACAGCCCATCGCACCCGGGCCTGACAGCCTCCGGATCGAAGCCCACCCCATCATCTTCGATCACCAGGATCAAGGACCCGGGCTCGATCATGAGGCGGACCTGGACATTGTGGGCACCCGAGTGTCTGGCGACGTTGTTGAGGGCTTCTTTCACCGCTAGGAACACATGGTGGCGGACCTCCGTGCTCAGGCGAACCTCAGGAAGCTCCGCGGGGATCTCGAGGCGGCAGCAGATCGTCGATTGACGGAAGAATTCCTGGGCGAAGTGGAGGAGATAGTCGGCCAGGTGCTCGAGCGTGTCATTACCAGGATTCACCGCCCAGACGATCTCATCCATGGTACGGACCATTTCACGGGTCATGTCGGAGATCTGGGATGCATGCGACCGGATCGGGTGCCGCTCGTCCGTCTGGCGTTCGACGGCATGGGTCAGCAGCCCGATCCGCGTCAACCGGGCTCCCATTTCGTCATGCAGGTCCCTCGAGATCCGGGTCCTGAGACGCTCAAGCTCAAGGGTGCGAACAAGACGGTGCCTGTAGGACAGGAACGCCGCACCCAGACTCACGATGAACACCGAGACGATGGATCCCCGGACCAGATGGTCCAGGCTCTTCCGAGTTTCCTGCTCGATCTGGGCGTCGATCTTCTCGACGGCGTCCACGATCTCGATGCGCCGGCCCAGGCCGGCGATCCATCGTTCCATGGGTACCAGGCGGTTTTGGCTGCTATAATTGTCCACAAGGGCACGGGCGGACCAGTATCCGGATTCCACAGAGTCGAGCGCCTCCACATGAGCACCGACCGCGACATTGGTGCCGGCGGAGATCACCTGGAGCTCGGCGAGCGCGAAGGCATAGTAGTCGGTGCGAAGCCATAGCTTGGTGGCGGTGACTCGGACAAACCGACCGGTGATGCCTTCGCACGGAATGGTGATCAGGTTTTCTCCAGGGTTCCGGAAATCCACTTCGTCTTCGGGACGAATGACGATGGGTTCTCGGAATTCGGCATCCGCGCTGACCTCGACACGGAATCGGAGCGGAAACCCAAAGCCTGACACCAGAACCCAGTCACGAGGGCGGGAAGGGACCAACCGGACCTGGTCGAGGGGAAGGCTGCGGCCGAGGTCGACCTGGACCCATTTGACGGCATCCTGACGTATTTCCCGCTCCCAGCTATGGTAGCCGTTGGATTCGCTCGGGACGAGATTGATCGGCAAACCCAACTGGCTCTGGCCGTCCACCAGATGGGAGGCGGCCCATTGCGGAAGGCTCTCCTGGGAGTCCGACATACCCACGGGACGTCCGGCC
>CAMATE010000203.1 GCA_945861075.1 Akkermansia muciniphila | reverse complement strand
GAATCGTGGGTTGCCACCTGGAAGCTGTGGGACGCCCGGACCGAGGTTCTCCGAGGGCGTTTGGTTGCCAAAACGTCATCCACTGCGAACTGATACAGACCATGAACCACGACGTTGCAGGGAAGCGGGTTTCACGGGTTGGTGACCTTTCAGCCTTCGATGCCCCATCCGCCCCATTCTGGGTGACGCTCTGCTGGGCCGTTTGGTTTTCAAGCACGGCGGTCCTCGCAGCCAATCCCAAACCGCCCCTGTCACGATCGCCCTATATTCAGGCCGCC
Organism: Akkermansia muciniphila; assembly: GCA_945861075.1. Classification (GTDB taxonomy): domain Bacteria; phylum Verrucomicrobiota; class Verrucomicrobiia; order Limisphaerales; family UBA9464; genus SXXZ01. The sequence goes on along the minus strand of CAMATE010000203.1, from coordinate 6,124 downwards.
AGCCCCACTCAAATCCATGTGCTGTGGCGCACGGAGGGCCCGATCCAGCCGGTGGTGCGTTGGGGAAGCCGTCCGGATCAACTCGACCGGACAGTGCCCCTGGAATTGATTGTTACCCGGGCCAGCCTCGGAACCAACGGACAGGTCCTATTGCCTCGTTGGCAAGCCCTTCGAACGACCAACAATCTGGCCCTGCCCAAGTTGCACAGTGCCCCGGTAGGAACCTTTCAGTATGAGGCGAAGATCGAAGGGTTGTCGCCGGACACGCTTTACTACTATGGCGTGTTCAACGGCACGGAGCGGCTCACCCCGGAATCGTCAGACCATCGCTTTCAGACCCAACCCAAGCCAGGAACGATTCGCCCTTACCGCTTCTGGGTACTGGGCGATAGCGGCACGGGGCGCGAGGCTCAACACGCGGTCCATGAAGGCATGCTGGAATGGGTCAAGAAAGACGGTCATCCGTTGGATTTCTGGATCCATGCGGGAGACATGGCCTATGGCACCGGCCGGGACGTGGAGTTCCAGAGCCGTTTCTTCGAGTCGTATGCTGCGACCCTCCAAAACAGCGTATGCTGGCCGACCATGGGCAATCACGAGGGGCATACCTCGAAGGGCTCCACCGGAATCGGACCCTACTACGATGCGTATCTGGTCCCCACGCGCGGAGAGTCCGGCGGTCTCGCTTCCGGCACCGAGGCGTACTACTCCTTTGATCACGGGAATATCCACTTCATTTGCCTCGATTCCCATGATCTGGACCGCAAACCCAGCGGTGCCATGGCCAAGTGGTTGAAAGCGGATTTGGAGAAAGCCAATGCCGATTGGTTGATCGCCTTCTGGCACCATCCGCCCTACACGAAGGGTAGCCATGACAGCGACAAGGAATCGGATTTGATCGAGGTGCGTCACCATCTCCTCCCCATTTTGGAATCGGGCGGGGTGGATCTCGTGCTCACCGGCCATTCCCATGTCTATGAACGCTCCATGCTCATGGACGGTGCCTATTCCACCAACGCCACCGTCGCCGAGAACTTCATCCTGGATGACGGTGATGGTGATGCGAACGGGGATGGAGCCTATCGGAAGAGCAAAGGCCTCCGCCCTCATGAAGGCACCGTCCAAGTGGTGACCGGACACTCCGGCGCGGATTTGGGGCGGGTCGGCAGTTCACCGGTCATGCGGCGAACGCTGGTGGAACATGGTTCGATGGTCATCGAGGTGAACGGAGACACATTGACCGGTCGGATGATCAATCGCGCCGGTGTCGAACGGGATCGATTTAATCTGATCAAACGAGGATCGGTCACCGTGCGTCGTCTGGCTTTGCCGTGGCAACCACCGGAATACAAAGCCCCGGAAAAGGCCCCCAAGACCCCGGCTGCTCCGCCGTTGGACTATCAAGTGCTCATTCCCGCGGGTTCGGTCTGGCAAACGCTCACCGGGGCACACCCTCAGGGCTTGGGTTGGACTCGCCCCGGTTTCGACGTTTCTGCTTGGACCATGGGCAAGCCCCCCTTCAGTTCTGGCCGCGGACGTTTGCAGTCGGGGGGTCCCTGGAGCCGGGAGGGGCGTTCGTCATTGTATGCCCGTCGTGAATTCACGGTGCCCCAGGCCGACAAGGTGACCGAACTGGGGCTCTGGGTAGACTACGCCGATGGCATGATTGTCTACGTCAATGGCCACGAGGTGACGCGGGTGAATGTGGGTCGCAGCGCAGGTCGCAATGCTCAGGGGGTCAAGCAACGGGAGGATGCTGGAGCGGTCTATGTCCCGCTCGGTTCGGCTTATCGTCACTTGGTCGATGGAACCAACGTCTTGGCCATTGAATGTCACTCCCACTCCGACGCCGTCATCGACTTTGGATTGAATCCCCAGTTGTGGATGGAGGATTGATGGCGCCCTTGTTTGCCCGACGCGTGCTGGTCCTTCTGGGGACCGGGCTGGTGGCTTTGAGTCTTCTCGGCCATGAGGGTCCCGAGCATGAGATTGAAGAACTTTCTCTGCGCATGGCCCAAGGGGGAGAAACCGCGGACTTGTTATTGGAACGGGCCATCGAATACCGAGTGCTGGGAAAGTTGAGCGAGGCATCACGAGATCTCCAACGGGCGGTTCGACTGGCTCCGATGGATTCCTTGCTGTTGCGTGAGTTGGCGCAGATCCAATTGCAGCGCGGCCGGATATCTGAGGCGATGATCACGGTGCGTCAGGCGCTGCAGCTGCCTGGATTGATGCCCGGCGAGCGGGCTGCTGTCTTGATGATCCGCAGTCACTGTCACGCTGCCGAGGGAACCGCCATTCAGGCTTTGGAGGATTGCTCGGAGGCATTGCGTTGGGATCCGTTGCTGGTCCCGGCTTATCTGGAACGGAGCGCATGGCAGCTTCGACTCAAACGGCATCGGGAGCGGATTGAGGGGCTCGATCAAGGAATCCGGCAGACCGGAGCCGGCCTGCTGATCGGCGAACGAGTCGATGCTTTGTTGGACGACTCCCAGTGGCAGCGGTCGTTGGAAGCCATTGGACCGGAACTGGCCACCTCTCGGTTGCAAGGTTCGTGGAAAATCCGTCGTGCTCGGGCGCTGCTGGGCTTGGGGCGTCGGTCCGAGGCAGAACGCGATCTTCAGGAGGCCTTGAGCGAGATCGAGTCGCGGATGCCCCGCGAGGTGCGGGAACCTTCGTTGCTGATGGATCGAGCCCTGGCCCAAGAACTACTGGGTCACAAGGAAGCTGCGATCAAGGACTACCAGACGGCTGCCGATTGCGGCGGGGGTGACGTGGCTGTCCGCGCGGTGCATCGATTGCGGGGAATACGCCCGCCTCGGTCTTTTTGGCCGTGGCGTCATCGGTCGGATTCCGTGGTTTCCCGTTCAGGTGGTTGACGGTTCCCAGGTTCGCGCAGAGTTTCCTTCAATACCAATGGGCGCAGTGTCGTCCGTAACCTCACATGCCGAAGCGCTTGTTCATCCTGCTGTTGTTTCCTGTGGCCCTCTTGATGGGGTTGGGGGCGGTCAAGCCGCCGGGATCACCGCCGCCCCGGATGGACCGCACGGTGGCCGACGCTCAATTGAGGGAGACCGTGTTGCCGGTCCTTCGTGAATATTGTTGGGATTGTCACGGTGACACGGAGGCCAAGGGTGGAGTGAATTTCGATGCGCACACCAACTTGATGGCGGTGCTGCGGGATCGCGGAACTTGGGAGCGGGTGATACATACGGTTAGGTCTGGCGACATGCCGCCCAAGAAGCGAAAGACTCAGCCAGACTCCGGGGTTCGAACTAATTTGGTGGGATGGATTGAGCGAACCTTGTTCCCGATCGATCCCGCCCGTCCGGATCCGGGACGGGTGACCCTTCGGAGGTTGAATCGGGTGGAGTACAACAACACGGTCCGGGATTTGTTCGGTGCCGATTTCCAACCAGCAGATGATTTCCCGCAGGACGATGTGGGATACGGTTTCGACAACATCGGAGACGTGCTTTCGATGCCCCCCATTTTGCTGGAAAAGTACCTGAACGCAGCCGAGGCGGTTTTGGATCGCGCCATCGTGTCCGGGCCCTTGTCCCCGAAAAACCGTCGGTTTGCTCCGTCCCAAATTCAGGGGCATTCGGGAAGCGGCGCCCTGGCGACCCTCTCAACCCAAGGAGAAATGTTCGTTCAGTACGAGGCTCCGGTGCCGGGAGACTACATCTTCAAGGTTCAGGCTTACGGTGACCAAGCCGGAGAAGACAAGGTCCAGATGGCCCTGAGGTCGGACGGAAAAGACCTGGAGACCATTGAAGTGCGTCGGGGGCGCGGAAATCCCAAGCTGCATGAACATCGTCTGCGGTTGGAGCCTGGCCGGCATCAGTTGGCAGCGGCCTTCCTCAATGACTTTTACCGCGAAACCGAACTGGTGAGAACCAACGGCAAGGGCAAGACCTACAAAGAGAAGAAGATCGAGGACCGGAATTTGCAGGTGGAATTCATGGAGGTGACCGGCCCGTTTTCCGACGCGGTCCCGCCGCTGCATGAGATCCATCGCAAGATCTTCTTCAAAGCCCCTGGGCCGAAGACCACCAATCAGGTGGCCAGGGAAATCATTCAGCGGGTCGCGGACCGTGCTTACCGTCGTCCGGCCACCTCGGGCGAGTTGGACGGCTTGATGCGGTTGTTCACCCAGGCTCGGGAAGCCGGCGATGGATTCGAATCCTCCGTCCGGCAAGCGTTGCTCGCGGTTCTGGTTTCACCCCATTTCCTCTTCCGAGGAGAAATTCAAGGAAACCCGGACAACCCCCACGAAACCCACCCCGTCTCGGAGTATGCCTTGGCCTCGAGGCTGTCGTATTTCCTCTGGAGCACCATGCCGGACGAGGAATTGCTCCGATTGGCCGGGCAGGGACGCTTGAGGCGGAATTTGGCTGCACAGGTGAAGCGGATGCTCGCTGATCCCAAGTCCCGGGCCCTCGTGGACAACTTCGCGGGCCAATGGCTGCAGTTGCGGACCCTCGACATCGTGGCGCCCGACGAAAAACTGTTCCCCGGCTTTGATGCACCGTTGCGCGAGGCTTTGCGTCGCGAGACGGAGGCGCTCTTCGATCATGTTTTGCGCAAGGATCGTCCGATTACCGAGTTCCTGACGGCTGATTACACCTTCGTCAACGAGCGGTTGGCCCAGCATTACGGTTTGAACGGCGTGAAGGGACCTGAGTTCGTGCAGGTATCCCTCAAGGGCACCGGTCGTAGCGGAGTGCTGACCCATGGCAGCGTCCTGACCCTCACTTCCAATCCCAACCGCACCTCGCCGGTGAAGCGTGGTAAGTGGATTCTGGAGAACATCCTGGCTTCGCCGCCGCCGCCGCCGCCACCAGGAGTGCCTGCCCTTGAATCGAAAGAGACCCACGGAACCTTGCGCCAGCGGATGGATGCCCATCGCGACAACGCCATGTGTGCTTCCTGCCACGCCAAGATGGACCCGCTGGGGTTTGCCTTTGAACACTTTGATGCCGTCGGGCAATTCCGAGAAAAAGACGGTGATGAGACCGTGGATACGGGCGGACAACTGGTTTCTGGCGAGCGTTTCGCCGACCACACCGAACTGAGCCGGGTGCTGTCGGATTCCCGCCAATCGGATTTTGTTCGGTGTATCAGCGAGAAAGTCCTGACCTATGCCTTGGGTCGAGGTCTCGAGTACTACGATCGACCCGCTCTGGCCGCCATCGACGTTCAGCTCCGGAAGAAAAAACTCCGCTTCTCGGCGTTGATTCAGGCGGTCGTCGACAGTGTTCCATTTCAATACCGACGTGGTGATGGGGATCCGCTCCTCATTGAAGCTCCCTGAGCCGTCCTGCGAACGAATCCGCCAAGCCATCGCTTTCCTCCCCATTGAATCGTTCCGGCGAAAACGGAGGCAGGTATTTTGAATCTTTGCCCGTTTTCAGTGCTGATCACGCCTGTCAGGCATTGTAATTGCTAGGTTTTGTCATCGCTCGTAAACCGCTACCTGTAGGGAGGCCTTGGGCATTTTGCGAAGGCAGCCAAGTGACAAATGAGCGGTGATCGGGTAACAGTCATGCAACACGCTGTTTGGCGTGACCGTAACAGAGACAGACGATGGCTCAGGACAACATGCAGATGCAGCGGTGGGAATTGAAGTACCTCATTCCCGAGGACGTTGCGTTGGCTCTTCGGGAGTTCGTCTCGTCGTACCTAGAGATTGATGAGTACGGGGCCAACCGGCCGAACCTCTCCTACTCCATCCATAATCTCTACCTCGATTCGGACGATCTCAACATCTACTGGGGTACCATTAACGGCAACAAGAACCGTTTCAAACTGCGGTTGCGGTTCTATGCCGATAACCCCAATCCGCAGGCGCCGGTCTTCTTTGAGATCAAGAGGCGGATGAATGAGGCGATCCTCAAACAGAGGTGTGGTGTTCAGCGTGGATCCGTTGAAGCGGTATTGGGCGGACAGTTGCCCGAGGTGGGAGAGTTGTTGAGCCAAGACGCCAGGCAACTGGTGGCGGTGCAACGTTTCATCGAACTTTCCACAGACTTGAACGCGTATCCGGTGGCCCATGTCGCCTATGACCGAGAAGCCTGGATCAGCCCCCATGACAATTCGGTCCGGGTCACCTTCGATCGCA
>CAMATE010000202.1 GCA_945861075.1 Akkermansia muciniphila | reverse complement strand
AAGGAATCCCGGGTTGCGTCCGAACAGCCGGCAAGAAGCCAAGGCGCGCAAGGGGCCCTTCATTTGCGGAAAACGGCCCATCCACCGGCTCCACCTCCCGTTTTCGGCGAGGATGTCCGTGAAGAATCCGGCACCGGCCGCAATTAGTGCCACGACCATCATGCCAAAGATCGCCAGACCCACCCCGTCGTAGCGACGAAACCGCACGAAGAGCGGCCAGTTGGGAACAGCAAAGATCATCGCAAACACCAGCAGCGATAGGATGCCGATCAAGCGGTCCACGAACACCGTGAGCGCCGCCTCTGCCTTTTTGTGGCGGGTGCTTCGTGCAGCCGCGTAGGCCTTCCAGACATCGCCTCCGGTGGATCCCAACAGGAAAGCATTGAAGAAATGGGCCACGAACGAAAGCCGGGTCACCTCGCCCAAAGGCAATTCGAGACCTTGGACCCGCAAGGCTTCCCGCCAACGCAGTCCTCCCAGGAAAATCAGGGCTCCGCAGAGGCCAAAGGCGAGGCCCAGACTCCCGGAATCCAAACGCCGGGCCGTCTCCAGGAGCTTGGACGGGCTATGCGTCCATGCATATTGACGCTGCTCCCAACGCCCCATGGTATTCCAAGCCTCGGGCTTGCCCTGGGCCAGGAGGTCGATCTGCGCCTCGTTGCAAAAGATCGCGTGGAAGATCACCGCCAATAGCAGTCCACAGACCGCCAAGCGGACCAGTTGCCCGAGGGTTCTTCGGGAGGATTTGTCGGGCCGGGAAGCCATTCGAACTACTCCGCCCCCCAGACGGACCGAATATGGGCATGCCCCTTGGTCACATCTTCGGGAGCCACACCGGGGTTCAATTCAATCACCTTGATATGCTCTGGGCCCACGAACGGCTTGAGGGCCACATAATCGATCACACCAGCTCCGGGCGGCGCGTGATCGTGGGCTCCATCGGGCGTGAGCACCACGTCATGGATATGAAGCCCACCCAAGCGCTCGGACAAACTCTCCAAGTGCATGCGGTGGTCAATGAAACCCATCTGATGCTTGATCTGGGCATGTCCGCAGTCATGCCAGTAGCGGACGTTGTCCGGCAACTGGTCGAGGAAGAAGAGCATGTCGTGGTCGAAGGGGATTTCTTCGACGGATTCCCGGTTTTCAATGCCCAGCATGAGCTTTTTCTCGCCGGCGACTTCGGCCAATCGACGGATCATGTCGATGGCCAACTCCATGGGCTTCTCCTTGCGGGCTTCGCGACGCTGCTCCAACTCGGCGAGCATTTTGGAGTACTTGGGTGAATCCTGTTTTCCGGCCGCGGCGAGGGCCTCGAGCTTGTCCTGAAAATGGGGATCTCCGAAGAAGCCAGAGAGATCGACTGCTCCGGAGTGCAGCACGATGAGCTTGGCTCCCAGACGCTCAGCCGTCTCGATGGTCTTGATCGAATGCTTCCAAGCCAAATCGCGCTCCCGCTTCTCGGTGGCGGAGAACTTGAAAAGATTCGGCGCGGCGTGGTTCACACCCATCGGTAGCGGGCAGAAGTTGTGCAGGGTGCTGATCTTGATCACGCCCGCTTCTACGGCGTCGATGATGCCGGGCACCAGACTTACACGGATGCCGTGACTCAACTCGGCATATTCGAAGCCCAGGTCCCGAATCTCGCGCAGCATGTCGCCTCCGTCTTGGTGGCGGCTCGAGTTCCAGCAGGTGGATAGGGAATACATGATGTAAGGTCCTTCGGCTTTAAAATCAGGTCTCCAAACTCCTGTCCGGAAACAAAAAGGCCGAATGCGTTCCCGAAGGAAAGCATCCGGCTCTGTTGAAAGCAAACCGCCTTGCAGCGGTCGTGCCACGCTATCGACCGTTACTGGTCGGCATAACGGGCGGACAGCATCGCGGAGAACTTGGAAACCTTCATCTTACGACGCTTGGTTTCACTGGGCTTCTCGTAATGGCGCTTCATGCGCACGTCACGGAGAGTGTTCTCGCGGTCCACCTTCTTCTTCAGGCGGCGCAGCGCGCGATCCACGGGCTCGCCCTTCTTCAGTTTGACTTCGCTCACTTCAAAATTCAGCTCCTTCCTGGACCTGGCGAAAACTCTTTCCAGAGTGATACGCGTTCAGGCTCACGTCCTGGGTACCTCAGCACTCAAGACACCAGTCGGGGTAAAAACCTGCCGACCGGAGCCGTGAACGAAGCCCGTTTTCAGGGAGATTCGCAACGGGTTTTTGCGGTTTTTTTCAGGTCTTCAGGTCTTGACCGCTTCTTGCACAACCAGCCCCGGAAGCCCGAACGAACTCTCAGACCTCAACTCAGCAGCGAGTTCAGGCTGGCCCACACGTCATCAACCGACAAGTCAGCCAGCCCGCCAGGATGGGAGCGAGTCTGGATCCGTTGACCCGGTTGGGCCATGGGCCGCCAAATCGACTCGTTGGAAGGACCCCACAGCGCCAGACATGGAATACCCACGGCCGCTGCGATGTGGGTGATCCCAGAATCATGCCCGAGGAATCCCCTGCAACGGGACAGGTGTTCAGCCACTGATTCCAACGACTGACCCCGCAGCACCCTGCGTCGCGCCGGCGGAATCAACCGCTCCAGACGGTCGAGGGCGTCGGTCTCGGCCTCGCCGCCCGTGAGCATCCAATTCCAATCCGTCTCGGCCACACAGCGACCGACGAGTTCCATCCAGCGCTCCAGAGGCCAGTTCTTGCTGACGCTCCCGCTGCCCGGATGCAGGGCGATGCACCGTTCAGGACCGCCTCCCATCCCGGGCCAGCGGAGGCGCGGCACCGGATCGGCATCGAAAATGGCGAGCCGCTCCAAGGGTTCGAGCAATTGGACCGAAGCGGGCACTCCGGAGGTTTCCGCCGGCCGGTGTGGGCCCTGGATGATTTGCGCCCGAGTCACCCGGGCCAGGTTTTCGCGGAAAATCCCATCGGGATCGTACAAGTAGCTGAAAATCACGTCGCAGCGGGAAAACCGCTCCGACTCCTGAGGGTCGAGCACCCCCTTGCGGGCGAAGAATCCGGCCAAGGGGCGCGATTCGATGGCATGCGCCTCATGGGCCAACCCGGCCCGAACAGCCAGTGTTGCCACCTGCGGGTAGGCCAGCACCTCCAATCGAGTCTGAGGGAACTGGCTCCGCAACGCCGCCAACACGGGCAGCGTGACAATGAAGTCGCCCACGGCCCCGCCCCGGATCACCAGGATGCGCCCACGCTGGGAAGTGAGGGCCGAAGCCGATGCATCAACGGTCATGTCCCACCGGCCCTACCGGAGTGCCTCCAGCGAGGCAAGCCAACACGAGCCCAACACGAGCTCACCGCCGGTCCAACAACGGCCAAGAACGGAAATTGAACGCACCAGACTTCTTCACAGTCACCCCACCATGGAAGACAGCAATGGCTGCCGCGAATCGCCACTGATAGGGTCCACCGCAGTGCTGGGTTCCCTCTTTGTACAAACCGTTTTCTGGCGCGCGATAGCCTACCTTTCCTGGGCTCTGGTGTCGCTTCTGACGATCCGGATGTTTGATTCGGTGGAGCTGTTCGGGCTGATCAGCGCTGCCTTGTTGGTCTTGGGAAGCCTGCCCGCCCTCGACGGCGGATTCCGCAACACGCTCAACCGGAGGATCCTCGGACGCGCCCGCGATGAGGAAACATTCCGCATGCTGCAGTTCGGCCAGCGCCTCTATTCGTGGTTCTGCGCTGCCGTGGCCGTGCTGGGCACGATCATCCTCTGCGCCTACTCGCTCACTCCCAATGCCCGATTGCTCCACCTCCCCTGGGCCTTCTATCCCCTGCTGGGCGCGGTGAGTGGTGTCGTGGCTCTGGGTTCGGCCTTCCTGCAATTGCTCACCGGCCTGGGCCAACAACGGCGGATGTTCATGCTCCAGCTCTGCATGGCCTGGGCGTCCATTGGTATCTTGTGGATCGGCTTCCGGGCAGGCCTCGGGATTTGGTCCTTCGTGCTCTCCCAAAGCCTGCCGAGCCTCGCGGCCATGGCATTGGCCGCACCGGTGATTCGAGCCGAGGCCCCGGGACTCCGCCTGCTGGACTTCGCGTGGAGCCGGGAAGATTCAGACCGACTCAAGGAACTTTGGCCCGAGTCCTCAGGCTTGATGCGCTTCCAGTTCTGGACCCTGCTGGTCTACACCTTCGACGCCATGCTGGTGGCCTGGCTGTGCCAGGGAAAGCTCGTCGGCCAGTACCTGCTGGTGGCCAACCTCTTCAGCAAACTGCGCCTATTGCTGCAGTCAGCTGATGATGCCGTTTGGCCCATCTTGGCAGCCAAGACCGACAAGGCCGAGACCATCGCCGAGGGGGTCCTGCGCTTCAATGGATGGCTCTGGGGCGGGGCCATGGCTGTGTCGGCACTGTGCATCCCGGCCTTCATCACCGACTACAAAGCCCAGGATTTCTCCGGAGGTGCGGTCCTGACGTCGCTCTTCGCCTTGCGCTACCTGATCATGGGCATCGCCTCGCAGCCGGGCTATTGGATGTTCAGCCACGGCCACATGGACTTGCTGGCGCGATTAATGCGCCGCGAACTGGTCTACTGCCTGGCCTTCAGCGTTCCCCTGGGCTTGTGGCTGGGACCAATGGGTATCGTCATCGCCTTCATCGCGGGCTCGTCCGGCAGCACCTTGTTGCCGCTCCACCTCGAGTTCGCCAGGGCCAGTAACCGATCCCCCTGGGCGATGCTGCGTGCCTCGTGGTCCCGCGCGGTGCTTTCGGCGGGTTTGGCCGCAGGCTTGTCCGTCTGGGGATTGCGCCATTGGGGCGGCGATTGGCGACTGACTGTGATCATCGCCGGGCTGTGTCTGGCAGCCACCCTCGGGGTTGCTCTCGGCGCAGCGCTGCTGCGGGCGCGGCGTGCGGGCGTGACCGGACGGGCCCAATTGGGTCGATTCCTCTGACCCGTTTCGGTGTGTTGAACACTCCCTCCCTTGACTCGCGGGGCCTTCTGGTCGAGGACTGAGGTCGTGCCCGGCGGCACACCCCCAGCATGAGCACCCTGACCCGTTTCTCCGTCGCCCCGCTGCATACCCTGACCCAACGCCTGGCCGCAGTGGCCATGGGGCGGCAGGCTCCGGACCTGGTGATCACCGGGGCTCGAGTGCTTTCGACTTACACCGAGCGCATCCATGATCAGCGGGAAATTTGGATCAGCGCCGGCCGTATCGCCGCCGTGAAGCCTGCGGGCTCCTGCCCCAAAAATTCCGGGGCCCGGTTCTTCGATGCAGGCGGCGGGATCCTGGCCCCCGGCTTGGTCGATCCGCATATCCATATTGAGTCGTCGATGATGACGGCCTGCGCCTATGCCGAGGCGGCCCTGCTCAGCGGCGTCACCTCCATTTTCTGCGACAGCCATGAGATCGGGAACGTCTGCGACGCGGAGGGGATCGAGTGGATGTTGGAAGACGCCCGGCGAGCTCCGCTGAACATCTTCCTCACGGTTCCGAGCACCGTGCCGGCCACCGGTCCGCAGTTCGAAACCGCCGGAGGCGACCTGACCGCCGAGAAGATCGGCGCGCTCTTCGACCGTTGGCCCGAGGCCGCGGCGCTGGGCGAGAAGATGGACTTCGTGCACGTGGCCATGGGTGACCCGCGCAGCCACGCCATCCTCGCGGCGGCCTTGAAGCGCGGCAAGCCGGTCTGCGGGCACATCTACGGACGGGAATTCGTGAGCGCCTGCGCGGCCAGCGGCATCACCGACACCCACGAGTCCATCGATCCGGACATCGCCTCCGACTTTCTGGAGGCCGGCGTGTGGATCTTTTTGCGCGGTGGCAATCCGGCGACGCCGTGGCACTCCCTGCCCCTGGCCATCCAGGCCGTCACCCGGGCCGGAGCCAGCCCCAAGCGGGTGTGCGTGTGCACCGACGACCGCGATGCCGATGACCTCTTCCTCTTCGGTCTCGACTGGGTCGTGCGCGAGGCGGTGAAAGCCGGTATTGCTCCCGTGACCGCCTGGAGCATGGGGTCGCTGCACCCGGCCACCCGCTACGGCATGGACGGCGACTTCGGCGGGCTGGCCCCGGGACGTCGCGCCGATGTGGTGTTGCTGAATGATGACCTGAAACCGCAAAGCACCTGGTACGGTGGCGAACTCGTGGTCGAATCCGGCAAAGTTACCCCGACCTTGGATGCGGCCTTGTCCGACCGCTACCGCTACCCGGCCGCCGCTTACAAGACGGTCCACATTGCCGATGGAGTCCGCCTGATTCCCGATCTGCCGCAGGCCCCCTGCACCGCCCACGTTCTACGAGTGGCCTTGCCGGGCATCCTGACCTTCCACGAGCAGGTGGCCTTCACACCCGCCGCCGACTGGCCCACCACGCTGGCGGCCCATCCGGAATGGTGTTTCCTGACCGTGGTGGAACGGCACGGGAAGAATGGCGGAGTCGGTTACGG
>CAMATE010000201.1 GCA_945861075.1 Akkermansia muciniphila | reverse complement strand
CATCAATGCGCCGCCGGTGACCATCAAGAACATCGAGTGCACCATCATCGACCACGCCTGGGAAAAGGGCTGGGTCAAGCCGCAGCCGCCCAAGAAGCGCACCGGCAAGAAGGTGGCCGTCATCGGTTCCGGTCCCGCCGGCCTTTCAGCGGCGGCCCAACTCAACCGCGCTGGCCATTATGTCACCGTGTTTGAGCGCGCCGACCGTCCGGGCGGTTTGCTCATGTACGGCATCCCGAACATGAAGCTCGACAAGCAAAAGGTCGTGCTGCGCCGCATCAAGCAAATGGAGCGTGAAGGCATCGCCTTCCGCTGCAACACCGAGGTCGGTCGCGACATCACCTCCGCCCAGCTCATCGAAGACTTCGACGCCGTGGTCTTGTGCACCGGTGCCACCAAGCCACGTGACTTGCCCATCGAAGGCCGTCAGTCCAAGGGCATCCATTTCGCCATGGAGTTCCTCCACGGCAACACCAAGGCCCTGCTCGACAAGGCGCAGCCGCCGATCTCCGCGGCCGGCAAGGATGTCATCATCATCGGCGGCGGCGACACCGGCACCGACTGCGTGGGCACGTCCTTGCGTCATGGCTGCAAGAGCCTGATCCAGGTTGAAATCCTGCCCAAGCCGCCCACCGAGCGCGCCAAGGACAATCCGTGGCCGGAGTGGCCCAAGACCTACAAGATGGACTACGGTCAGGAAGAGGCCGCTGCCGTTTACGGTGCCGACCCTCGCGTCTACCTGACGACCGCCAAGAAGTTCCTGACCGACGATCAGGGCAACGTCTCCGGAGTGCATCTCGTGGAAATCCGCTGGGAACGCAACGACAAGGGACAATTCACCCCCGTGGACATCCCCGGCACCGATCGGGTGGTTCCGGCACAGCTGGTCCTCTTGGCCATGGGCTTCCTCGGGCCTGAACAGCCGTTGCTCGAGTCCCTCGGTTTGGAGCGCGATCCGCGTTCCAACATCAAGGCCGAGCATGGCCGCTTCAACACCAGCATCCCCAAAGTGTTCGCGGCCGGTGACTGCCGCCGCGGTCAAAGCCTCGTGGTGTGGGCTTTCAACGAAGGCCGCGGTGCCGCCCGTGAGTGCGATCGCTACCTCATGGGTTCCAGCTCACTGCCCTGATCCACGGATCTCCGACAGATCTCCGGCAACGCATTGCTCTCGGAAGGCGAAGAGAAACCTCTCTTCGCCTTCCTGCTTTCTCCCCGGCCCCGCTTCAGCCCAGACTGTCCCCACTCGACCGCCATGCCCAAGGAAGATGCCATTCATGTCCCCGCCCAGGTTCTGGGTCCACTGGGAGTCGCCGCCTACCGCATGCGCCTGTCCAACGGGTATGAGCTGGTGGCGCATGTCACCCGCAAGCTCCAACCGGTGATCGGCCCGATCCAACCGGGCGATCAGGTGGATCTCGAACTGTCCCCGTTCGATTTGTCCCGCGGACGCATCATTGGCCGCAGCGGTCCTTCCGGAAGTATTGCCAACACCGCCGTCTAAACAACGCAGCCTGAACAACGCTGTGTCATTGTCCGAAGCGGCCGATAGCACCAACCTCGGTGCATGTTCCCGCCGGTCCAAATCACCCCGCTCCTGTTGCTGCTGTCGGTACTCCTGCAGCTGACTCCCAGAATTCTAGGAGCCACGCCCCTCGACCCAAGCGCCGCTTCGGGAGCCGCTCGATTGAAAGTGGATCTCTTGGGTGTCTTCGCTCATCCGGACGATGAAACCGGCGTCGCAGCTGCCATTGCCTCATGGACGCACGGTTCGGGGCGCACCGTCGCCCACGTTTACTGCACTCGTGGCGAAGGTGGGGGCAACATGGTGGGAACCCAGTCCGGCCCGGCATTGGGCATCCTGCGTGAAATCGAGCTGCGCGAAGCCCTTCGGGGCCTGGGCGTGAATCAAGTGCATTTCCTCGACAAGGCCGACTTCGCCTACACCGAGAGCTTGTCCATCACCCTGGAACGCTGGAATCACGACGACACGCTGGGGCGGTTGGTACGCGTCATCCGCTCCCTGCGACCCGACGTGGTGATCACCATGAACCCCGCCCCCTCGCCTGGACAACACGGTAACCATCAGGCGGCCGGTTGGCTGGCCACCGAGGCCTTCGACGCGGCGGCCGACCCGTCCCGATTTCCCGACCAACTGCGTCTCGAGGGTCTTTCCCCATGGCGTCCTCGGAAACTCTTCTTCTCGGGTTCCGCCGGGAATCCGGGACAGGCCCTCTCGATCCCGCTCACCCGCCCCCTGCCCGACGGACGCCTGCCCGTGGCCGTGGCCGCCGAGGCCTTGTCGAACCACCGGTCCCAGGCGTTCGGAGCCATCGCGCAGTCGCCGTGGTTTCGTCGCACCACCAATCAGTGGTTCACCCCGGTCGCCAGCGTGCTGCCCATCCGATCGACCGAAACCGACCTGTTCCAAGGCCTGCCCGTCGAAGGAGCCTGTCCCCAACGCTGGGATGGATTCGCGGTCCCGGAAACCACCGACGACCCCGCTCTGTTTTTCGTCCCCCGCCCTGCCGTAGCCCGATACCGGGAGTTTGTCCGTATCCAACGCATCGCCCAGGCTGCCCAGTCCTTCTCGGCCGATCTCCCGGTGGTGGCCGGACACGAAACAAGCCTGTCCCTCACCCGGGCCCCTTCGTTGGTCCATGATAAGGTCCAGTTGGAGATTCCGAATGGCTGGTCAGCACGGCTGATGTCGAACGACCGGGTCGCCGTCACCGCCCCGACCGACGCCCGTGAAGACGTCACATTGGTGGCCAGCGTCGCCAACCACCGAACCTCGGTGCGCCTGCATCCGGTGCCGTCACTGAAGGTCCCCAGAGTCTCTCGTCTGCCTTGGAACAGCCTTGCCGAAGACCCCGCTTGGAAGGCCCTGCCCGCCACACCCATTGGTCCCGAACTATCCTGGCAGGGCCGCTCCGACGGAGCCTCGGATTGCAGCGGCCAATTCCGGTTGGCCCATGATGGAAAAACCCTCTGGGTGGAAATCCAGGTCCAGGACGACCGGGTGGTTTCCAACATCGAACCCAACGACATCAAAGGCCATTGGCGCAGCGATTCGGTGGAAGTGTGCGTGGACCCGAGCGCCGGTGCCGAACACACGCTGGGCTGTTGGAAGGCGGGCCTCTTCCCGTTTGACCACACCGGTCAAGTCCGGGGCGCCCGCGATGCCGACGCCGATCCAGGCCCTCTGGAACGGCATTCCCCGGGCACGCGCCTGCTCTCCTGGCGAACGGTGGGTGGCTACACCATCCGGGCGGCCATTCCCCTGAAGGAAGCCGGGCTCAGCGGGAAACGCGGATCCCGGGCGAGTTTCAATGTCCTCATCTACGACGGTGACAAGGCCGATGCTCAACCCGGCGAGAACATTAACCGAACCCGGTTGGCCTGGTCGCCCCGCCCTGGTGTCCAGGGACGGCCGGAGGATTGGGGGCGCATCGTTTTGGAATGACCGCCAGAAATCGTCCCTCTCAGGCCACAACGGGCCGGTTGATCATCGCCCCCACTTGACCCAAAGTATCCCCCATGCACCCCGAGTACGTTGAACGCGTCGTCAACCTCCTGGACCCAGCGCAGAATCGCTTGCGGAACACCTCCTACGAAGAGGCCGTCCAACGCGTGCTCAGTGGTGACGCGGCCCGTGTCGCTGAAATTGACGGTTCCTTCGCGCTGCTGGCCCGCAACGGCAAGACCGTGCGCATGGCCAGGTCCCTCGATCGCCCCATGCGCTACTTCCTGGCCAAACGCGCCGAGGGGCCTGCCCTCATCGTGGCCGACCGCATGGACGCCATCCACGCACAACTCCAACGCGAAGGGTTGGCCGACCAGTTCCATCCGAGCTACACCCGTATGGTTCCGGCGCATTATGTCGTCGAAATCCAACTCATCGGATGCCCCGACCCCGACCCGGTCTACACCCGCTACTTCAATCCGCTGCCCAACTCGCTGCCGGCCGACCTCGACACTATCGGTCGCCAATACATCGGCGCGTTGGCTGACGAAATTGGCAAGCAACTCGGATCCATCGATCCGAAGGAACCCATCGGGGTGGCCTTTTCCGGCGGTGTCGACAGTGGTGCGGTCTTCTTGGCCACCTACTTCCAGATGCGCCGTCTGGGCCTGAGTCCATCGCGGCTCAAGGCCTTCACCCTAAATCTCGGAGATGGCCCCGATCTGGCACAGGCGCGCCGCTTTCTTGAACCACTCGGTCTAGGCCTCTTCCTCGAGGAAATCTCCGGAAACCCCGCCGAACTCAATCCATCTGAAACGCTCCGGGTCCTCGAAGACTACAAGCCTTTGGACGTGGAGTGCGGATCCATGGCTCTGGCCCTCTGCCGCGGCATTCGCGAACGGTATCCCGACTGGAAGCACCTCTTCGATGGCGACGGCGGCGATGAAAACCTCAAGGACTACCCGATCGAGGAGAACCCCGAACTGACCATCCGCTCAGTGGTGCACAATCTCATGCTCTACCACGAAGGATGGGGCGTCGGACGCATCAAACACTCATTGACCTACAGCGGTGGCCTCAGCCGCGGCTATGTGCGCACCTATGCTCCCGCTCGGAAGCATGGATTCGAGGGATACAGCCCCCTGATGAGCCGGGGCGTGATGGCTGTCAGCGAAGCCATTCCGTTCATCGAACTCACCCGATACGACGTACCCACCCTTTACTCGCTCAAGGGCGAGGTGGTGCGACGCGGAGTCAAAGCCGTGTTTGGTGTCGATATGCCCATCTTCGAAAAACGCCGGTTCCAACACGGTGCCATCGCCAAGGAAAGCCTCCGTCAACGAATCCCGGCTCAAGAGGCCAAATACCGCCGAGAGTTCATGGCCCTGTATTCCTAAGCCAACGATTCAGTTAGGGGGAAAGGGGTGGCGTAGCGGATTATTCCGCAAGACGAGGCGAGAGCGAGGCGGGGTCGATTGGAGGGCCATAACGAGCGATCACAAGCCCTGTTCGACGGGCTCAGACCACACAGACCACTGGCTACCCTTCAATCGCCCTGTGAAGAGGCTTGGGCAGACTGCTGGGCTCGTTCTTGGTTCAGGCTCAGCAGCTTTCTTTCGGCCTGAGACCGATTGTGAACCCCCAGTTTGACATAGATACGGCGGATGTAAGTGCGAACGGTGGCGTAGGTCAGTCCGACAGCCTCTGAAATTTGCTTCACGGAATCGCCGGTTTCGACCATTTGACGCAGCAGTTCATTTTCCTTGGCAGTCAATTCCGGGAGATCATGAGCCTTCTGGTGCTCCCGTGATCCGTGAAATCGCCAGACTTCGAGCAGACGGCGGGCTATTTGAGCATCCAGTGGGGAGCCCCCCCCGGC
Source organism: Akkermansia muciniphila (assembly GCA_945861075.1). GTDB lineage: Bacteria > Verrucomicrobiota > Verrucomicrobiia > Limisphaerales > UBA9464 > SXXZ01. The sequence continues at coordinate 1,109 of CAMATE010000201.1, read as the reverse complement.
AGCCAATGTCACGCCATCCACAATCGCCCGCCACCCAGAGCGCTTGAGCATGTAGCCCACCGCACCGGAACTCAGTGCTTCCCGGATGCTCGAGTCGTCTTCGAAAACCGTCAGAATGATAAACGAGGTGTGGGTCATCGAGGCGCTCAGAGCCCGGAGTACATCGATGCCTGTTCCATCGGGAAGTCCGAGATCCAGCAGCACGATATGGGGTTGCCACTCCGGCAACCGCTGAATGGCATCCCGAACCGTTCGAGCGCCCCCCAAGAACTCGAACTGAGGCTGGTGCCCAAGGCATGCGGCCAGGATTTCACCGAAGCCGGAAGAATCCTCCACCATCGCCACCTTGACCCGTGGTTTATCCCACGACATGTCCGGGGGTAAGTGGTCCGATTTGGATTCAATCATCGCGGGGGTCATACAACCAATCGAGGTACTTGGATCAGGATGACAGAACAGCCGGGGCGAGAAACCACTGAAGTAGTCCCTCCGAAATCTGTGCAGCGTTTCAGAATGCTCGACAATCCACGCCCCGACAACAACGCGGTCTGCAAATCAAACCCGCAGCCATTGTCTTCAACACGGAAGGAAACCGAGTCGTCGCTGACCCTCAAATGCATCTCCAACTCGGTGGCTCGACCATGTTTCACGGCATTGCGAGTCAACTCCTGGGTCGCCGCGATGAGCAACTGCCTCACCCATCCGCTGATCTCAAGCTCGTGTCCTGCCAACATTTTGAAATCGAGCTCCACAGCGCAGATATCCAAATAATTTTTCGCCAGAAGCTCCAAATGTTTTCCAACATCTGCAGCGGACTCGGAGACATCGCGCAACAGCCACACCATCTTGTCCAACGATTCAACCGCCTGAACCGATCGACCATGAATTCGATCGACCATAGCCTGGGTGGTAAATTCAGTATCCGAAGCGTTCTTCGCCTGCTCTGCCAGGAGCTGAATTTCGCTCAACCGATTGCCCAAATCATCGTGTAGACTTCGACCGATACGAAGTCGGTCTTCTTGGATTCCTTCCAGTGTGCGGATACGAAGCTGACGTTTCTGGAGTGTCGATCGATAGAAATGCCAGAAAACACCCCCAACCAGCGCGAG
>CAMATE010000200.1 GCA_945861075.1 Akkermansia muciniphila | reverse complement strand
ATCGCCGTAGGCAATCTCACGGTGGGCGGCACAGGAAAGACACCGGTCGTCGAAAAATTTGCCCGTGCCCTCCAGGATGCCGGCCGCAAAGTGGCCATCCTCTCGCGCGGATACCGATCCAAGCCCAAGCCCGTGTCGGAGCGCCTCCTCGACAAGATCCTGCTCCGAGAAGACACCACCCCGCCCCGCATTGTCTCTGATGGCCAATCGCTGCTGCTCGACTCCGAGACGGCCGGCGATGAACCCTACATGCTGGCGTCCAACCTGAGAGATGTGGTGGTACTGGTCGACAAAGACCGGGTCAAAGCCGGTCGCTATGCCGTGGAGCACTTCGGCTGCGACACCCTACTACTCGACGACGGCTTCCAATACTGGAAGCTCGCCGGCCGCCGCACCGACGTGGTCTTGATCGACTGCCAGCAACCCTTCGGCAATGAGCACCTGCTGCCGCGCGGAACCCTCCGAGAACCTCCCTCCCACCTTGCTCGAGCCAGCGTCATCTTCCTGACCAAGAGCGACGGCAAGACCGCCGCGCTGCGCGATCGCATTGCCCTGCTCAATCCGCGCGCTGGGATCATCGAGTGCGTGCATCACCCGCTCTATTTCGAGGATGTCTTCACCGGCGAACGCCGGGGCCTCGAACTGTTGCAAGGTCGCCGGGTGGCCAGTCTCAGCGGGATCGCCCAGCCTGAGAGCTTTGAATCGAAGCTCTCGGAACTGGGTGCCGAGATCGTCCTAGCGCGACGCTACGCCGATCATCACCGATTCACCCAGCAGGAGGTCCTGGATGCCGTGAACCGAGGCAAGAAGCGCCGCGCAGACATGCTTGTCACTACGCAGAAGGATGCGGTCCGCTTTCCCAAGCTCGACCGCCGAGACCTGCCCATCTACTTCATGCGGGTGGAAATTAAGATCATCGCCGGGGCCCAGGGCTTCGATGATGCTGTAAGCCGGATCTGTTTTCGGTAGCGCAGTTGGGGACACTCCCGCCAGACACGGACTGCCGTAACCTAGCGGATGAATACGCTCGAAATCTGAAGCGGCACCGGAGCTGGCAAGAAGCCGAACTCCAACCGGCCGCGCGGAACCTCCACGGAAACCTCATCTGCGTCATTGGCGGAGACCTTCAGAACCCCTCCCGACCGGCGGACCCGGAGACGATTCCATCCGTCGACCCGGAGCGCCGCGAGTTCTGGAATTCGGACGATCGACCCACCTCGGATCGGGCGAAAAACCAGCGGAGGCACCCGGTCCGCGGTCTTCCCATCCCAGCGCCAGTCGAAGATCACTTCATCGCGATTAAACTGGGCCTCCGACCAGAGGGTCGACGCTTCACCCCCGAGCCCGGCTCGGCTCTTCAGAGTCCAGTCGCTGGCCTTCCACACCTCGGAATCGACGGGAACCCTCCACCCACGCAAGGACCGGCCATCATAAAGGCTCTTCCACGGTTGAGCATCGGGGGCCGACTGACCCAGTGGAACCTTCGTGGAAGGCAACTCCTGCACACGCAGGTTGCGCCAGTCGACGGTTCCACCCTCCGACTCCAAAGCGATATACCCACGCCGCCAATTGCAACCGGTGCCACCAGAAACCTCAGCGCCATTAACTGAGAGGCGGAGGACCCCGTTGGTGGCAACGATCCGGTAGTGGTTCCACTCCGGGGCGCCCAAACTCCGGGATTCTTTTGGGAAACTGCGATCGCCACGACTGGGAGAAAACGGCTTCATGGTCGATCCGTGGATCGGGAAAATGTCGCCATGGGTCGTGAACCAATCCGATTTGCCATACCCGTGGTCGAGAACCTGAACCTCGATCGCTCTCAGGAAGGGTTGACCCAACGCCGGCATTGGGCCTGACCAGATGAAGACCCCTGCATTGCCGCTTGGCTTGAGGTGCCGCCATTCCAACTCCAAAATAAAATTCTCATACTGGCGCTCGGTGCGCAGGGCTCCGGTTGGAATGCCGTCGCAGTGGATCATGCCATCCCGGACGGTAAATGTTTCCGGAGCGCAGTTGACGTTGACCCACCCCCGCAGATCCCGACCGTTAAAGATGGGGCTAAAGCGGGGCGCCGCTCCCGACACAGGCAGCACTGTGAGAAGGAGTGAGGCCAAAATCGGCTTGGCTGTGCGCCGCCAGCAGCGGAAAGCAGGGAACATGGCCCAACGCTGCCGGCACGGGCATCCGTTGGAAAGTCTGGATGCAATTACCTGGGAGGGACCTACAAACAGCATCCCCACGCTCAACGGCCATTCCACTGCTGGTTCTTGACCTTCAATCGTTCCGGCGAGGGTTTACCCTCAGGCAGCAGGGTCATGTTCGTCTCAGAGCCCCAGGACACCTCCCTGAAGTCGACAAACAATGTCCGCGGCACCATCTCCACCACATGACCAAAAGCTCCCAGCGCGACCGTTCCGGGCAACTGCGTCGTGTCGACAAAGTACATAGGACCAAACGGGGTCGAATTGGTGTCCGGACGACTGTAAATGTAAGTAATCGGACCATTGGTCACCCGGGGCGCGTTCTCGCCCGGAAATCGGATCGACACCGGACCACCGGTCAGCAGCCGCGGGTGGTCGATCCGAAGGACTGGTGTTCCGTCAGGCTGCGTGTCAAAGGTCAGGTGCCAAGCCCCGTTGCGCACCCGGTAGGCCTCACAGCCTCCATAAATCGTCACGTACAGAAACAACGTGGCGATGAAGATGCCGAAAAACTTCTTCAAAGTTCGTTCGGCATCGGGTGGAAGATTGTTGTCCACAAGGTTCGAGGGATGACCTGCTTGCTGCTAATCAGGCGTTATAGGTGCTGGAGCTGACATTGCCTCCGCGCCCGGTCCAATTGGTATGGAAGAACTGTCCGCGGGGTTTGTCCACCCGCTCGTAGGTGTGAGCCCCGAAATAGTCCCGCTGCGCCTGGAGGAGGTTCGCCGGAAGAGTTGCCGAGCGATATTGGTCAAAGAACGCCAGCGCTGTGCTGAATGCGGGCATTGGGATGCCCTTCTTGGCCGCCGAGGCCACCACATTACGCCAACCCTTCTGACTCTTCTTGATCTCGGCCCGGAAATAATCGTCGAGCAGCAAATTGGCCAGTTTCGGATTCTTGTCGTAGGCCTCCTTGATCTTGCCCAGGAAACGGGAACGGATGATGCAACCACCACGCCACATCAAGGCGATGCCGCCGTAGTTGAGCTTCCATCCGTTTTCTGCGGCCGCCGCGCGCAGCAGCATGTAACCCTGCGCATAACTGACGATCTTGGAAGCATAGAGGGCGCTCTTGATGTCTTCGATAAACGCCTGGCGAGCCTTAGGATTCTTGGCAGCGCTCAGTAATGGCTTCGGTCCCTTGAGCTTGCGAGATGCCTTCACTCGCTCGTCCTTCATGGCGCTGACACAACGGCTGAAAACCGCCTCGGCGATCAATGTGACGGGCTGGGCCAAATTGGCCGAATCGATGACCGTCCACTTGCCGGTGCCCTTCTGACCGGCGGTATCGAGGATCTTGTCCACCAACGGCCCGCCATCCGTGTCCTTGAATGCTAGGATGTCGCGGGTGATTTCCACGAGGAAGCTATCCAACTCTCCCTTGTTCCAGTCGGCGAAGACCTGGTGCATCTCGTCGGCGCTGAGGCCCAAGCCATTCTTGAGAATGTTGTACGCTTCGCAGATCAGCTGCATGTCGCCGTACTCGATGCCATTGTGGACCATCTTCACGTAGTGGCCTGACCCACCATCGCCGACCCAATCACAACACGGCACGCCTCCATCCACCTTGGCGGAGACGCCCTGGAAGATGTCTTTCACGGCAGGCCACGCCTTGGCTGATCCGCCCGGCATGATGCTAGGTCCGCGTCGGGCCCCTTCTTCACCGCCGGAGACCCCGGTTCCAATGAAGAGCAACCCCTTGGACTCGCAATACTTCACCCGTCGCTCCGTGTCGCCATAGAGCGAATTACCGCCATCGATAATGATGTCCCCTGCAGACAAGTGCGGCACCAACTGCTCGATAAAGTCGTCCACCGCTTGGCCCGCCTTAACCAACATCATGATCCGCCGCGGCGTCTTGAGCTTGGACACCAATTCGGCAATCGAGTGGGCTCCCTGAATCTGAGTCCCCTTAGCCTCACCGGCCAAAAATTCATCCACCTTGGAGGTGGTGCGGTTGTAGGCCACGACGGTGAAACCGTGGTCGTTCATGTTGAGGATCAAGTTCTGGCCCATGACCGCCAAGCCGATCAGTGCGATGTCTCCAGTGGGGTTGCTCATGTGTACAGTCTCGTTACGGCATTCACCGTATCGGTCGGCTCGAACAGCAGGCGAGAGGGAATTTCAAGATCCGATGCGACAAGCGCCCTGCTGCTTGCGCCCCGATCGAAGCTTGCTACCCTCCCTCTCCCGCCGGCGTGCAACACCGCAAGTCCGGCAAATCGAATCTCATTTTATGGCCCACGAACTTGCCCCCCTACCCTACGCCAAGGACGCGCTCGAACCCCACATCGACGCACTGACCATGGAGATCCACCACGGCCGCCACCACAAGGCCTACGTGGACAACCTCAACAAGGCAATCACCGGAACCCCGGTTGAAGGCCTCAGTCTGGAAGCCTTGATTGGCGATCTGGCCGGTGTCCCCGACGCTATCCGCGGTCCTGTCCGCAACAACGGCGGCGGCCATTGGAATCACACCTTCTTCTGGAACCTCATGGGTCCCGGCAATGGCGGCACGCCCTCCGGCGATCTCGCCACCGCCATCGACGCCACGTTCGGATCCTTCGCTGAATTCCAGGCCAAATTTGAAGGCGCCGGCATTGGCCGTTTTGGTTCGGGTTGGGCTTGGCTGCTGGTCAATGGCGGTAAGCTGGAGATCGTCTCAACGGCCAACCAAGACAATCCTCTCATGGGCAAAGCCATCGCTGGATGCGAAGGCAAACCCGTTCTGGGTGTCGATGTTTGGGAACACGCCTATTACTTGAAGTATCAGAACCTACGGGCAGCCTATCTCAAGGCCGTGTGGAACGTGATCGACTGGAACAAGGTCGGAGCTTTGTACGCCGCAGCGAAGTAAGCTCAGATTAGAAATCTCGGACGGCGCCGCTCTCCCCGGGAAGAGCCGGCGCCGTTTCACTTGGCTCCCCATCGTTCGGCCCATCCCTCGCTCACAGCCTCACTTAGGGCGGTCTATGGGCCATCGAAAGGATTCAGGTAACGGCACCTTGAAACGACGGGTGCCACCCAGAACTGGATTCCACTGGACGCCACGTCTCAGGTCCTCGCCCGAGAACACGCTCATTCCTAAGAGCCTGTCCGAATGGCCGCAGCCAACGCACTCAAGTGCGGACCGACAGCAAAGCGCTGCTCATACTCACGACGCAGTCTCCTGCCATCCACGCCCTGCACGACCACGTGCAACGCGGTGGCCAAAGCCGGAACATCTCTCGGAATGCAAAGCCCAGGATAGTCCGCAGGAAAATACTCCGGGATAGAGCGCCAGCGGGTCGTGACACAAGGCAAGCCATAGGCCAACGCCTCGATCAGGTTCAACGGTTGCCCTTCATTAGCGAAATACGTGGGAAACAGGAACACATCGGCCTGGCGAAACAACCGATCCTTCTCCGGGCCCGAGACAAAACCAGTAATCTCCACGCATCCCGCCGCATCCGAGCGTCCGACACGATCCCGAAACTCCGCCTCTTCGGCCTCCGACAAAAAACTCCCAGCAACGGTGAGCCGGAATCGACGCCCTGAGTCACCCATCTGATTGGCCGTCACCACCGCCTCAACCGCCCCAAAAAGGCCTTTGTCGCGGGTGCAATGGGCCATGAACAAAACCTGCGTCTCCAATCGGACTGCTCCGCCCGCACGACGCGCCTCCAGGGTCTCGGCAAAATCCGGGCAAGGATCTGGAATTCCATTGCTCACCACCGCCACAGACCGCGGCCTGAGAGCCTCCGCATCGGCCCGATTGCTCGCAGCCAACACAATGGCTTGCTCCACCCGCCCCAGAAAGAAGCGAGCGAACGCGCGTTCCCAGAACCAGGACTCGCTTTCCAGCCAGGCCCCCAATCCAACCGCGTGCCAATGCAAAATCACCTGTTTAAACCGCCACCGAATCAAAACCATCACCAGAAAATCACGGTACAACGAGGATCGCTTCGGTGGGGACGGAATGTAATACAGTGTCCGGCATCCTTGTTGATGTGACAGCTCAATGGCCTGCCAGCAGTACCGTAGGAGAGCTTGGATTTTTCCTCCCCGGACCGATCCCACATCGGCCATCCCAGACGAAAGTCGGGCATCGACATGGAGCACTTCGATTCCGAGCTCTGGCTGGGCTCGGAAACCGTCCACCATCAACTTTACCATCTGGCTTTGCCCGTGGTGAGGGGGCGGCACGTGTGCAAAGACGAGGAGTTTCATTGAGGACTGAGCATCATGGATCGGTGAATCATGACCTTTAAGTG
>CAMATE010000199.1 GCA_945861075.1 Akkermansia muciniphila | reverse complement strand
TGGACCTGCTCCGACACATTCAACTCCACCAGTCGATCGATGCGGCGCCCCTCGTCGACAATCGCGTCCAATTCGGCGGCATGGGTTCGATAAACATCCTTGATGTGACGTAGCCATTTGTTGATCAGGCCCAGATGTGCCCTGCTGAGGGCTGTCTTCACGCCACCGCAGCCATAGTGGCCGCAGACGATCACATGCTTCACCTGAAGGACCTCGACCGCGTACTGAACCACGCTGAGCATGTTGAAGTCGGTGTGGACCACCATGTTGGCCACGTTCCGATGCACGAACAGCTCACCGGGCTCAACACCGGTGACTTCCTCGGCCGGAACGCGGCTGTCGGAGCACCCGATCCAGAGGAACTCCGGCTTCTGCCCTCCCGAATACCGGGTGAAGAAATCCGGGCGCAGACTCATCTTGTCTGCGACCCACGCTTGGTTGTTGAGCAGCAATCGCTGGTAGCTTTTCATGGGATGTATCAGGAGTGGGTGAGGCCTTGGATGCTCCGACAATGGACTTGAATCCCCCGATGCGGAGCCGATTCGCAGAATTCGCGGATCACTTCCACTGCATCGTGGTCGACATAATGAGCGCGCACACCGTCGATCACCAGGCGGGCCCCGTCGGGAACCTCACGCAACCGGGCTTTCAACTCCTGCTTGTTCACAAAGGTCAGGTCCTTGTTGAGTCGGATGAGGATATCCTCGCCGTCCTTGACCATCGTCAACGCTGTCCGGGTGTAGGCTCGCATGACGAAGAAAACGCTGACGCACAGTCCGATGAGGATGCCCTTGAGAAGGTCAGTGAACACGATGCCCGCGACGGTGATGGCGAAGGGGAGAAACTGGGACCAACCCTCCTTCCAGACCGAACGGATGATCTTCCATGACGACAGCTTGTATCCCACCGACAACAAAATGGAGGCCAGACAAGCCAGAGGCACTCGATTGAGGAGCGTCGGAATGAGCAGCACGGCCACCAACAACAAGATTCCGTGGATGATGGAGGAAAGGCGGGTCTTCGCGCCGGAATAGATGTTGGCTGAAGAACGGACGATGACGGACGTCACTGGCAACCCCCCGAGGAGACCGGAGGTCAGATTGCCAAGGCCTTGTGCCCGCAACTCCGCGTTGGGATCCGATATCCGTTTCTCGGGATCCAGCTTGTCGCTGGCCTCCAAGCTCAGCAGGGATTCAAGACTTCCCACGATGGCCAGGGTCAGGGCGATCTTCCAGACCAGCGGATCAAGGAGGCGGGAGAAGTCCGGGAATTGAAGTGTGTTGAAAACCTCTCGGATGGATCCCATGACAGGCAACTCAACGAGGTGATGCTTGGCAGCCAGGAGCACCCAGGAGGGTGATACGATTTTGAACGTCTCATTGAGAACGGTTCCAAAGACCACGCACAACAGGGGAGCCGGAATGATGGACAACCAACGTCGGCGCCGGATGGCCGGGTGATCCCAACCAAACAGGATCACCAAGGAAAAGAGGCTGATGACGATGGCCCCGTAGTTGATGGATCCCACCGATTGGGTGACTTCGTTGAATGTGTTGAGATGGTCGGGTTGGTTGAAGCCCTCATCGCCGACGAAATCGTTGTCATCGCCGAGGGCGTGGGGAATCTGCTTGAGGATGATCACGATGCCGATGCCCGCCAGCATGCCCTTGATGACCATGTTCGGGATGAAATCCCCGATGACACCGGCTCGCAGCAAACCGATGCCCAATTGGAACGCGCCCGAAAGCAGCACCGCCAGAGCGAAGGCAGGGAAGGATTTCAAATCCTCGATGGATTTCAGGACGATCACCGCCAGACCAGCGGCCGGGCCGCTGACACTCAGTTCCGAGCCGGAAAAGAGTGCAACGACGATCCCACCGATGACGCCGGCGATGATGCCGCTGATCAATGGCGCACCCGAGGCCAATGCCACTCCGAGGCACAACGGCAAGGCAACCAGGAAAACCACCAGGCCAGCCGGAAGATCCGAGCGGATCGACGAGAAATTTGGCAGCCGGATCCAGGAACGTGGAGAGGGCCTAGGAGAGGTTGAGACTGTGGATTCCATTCAATCGGGACGAGGTGGGGGTTCGGGCTGAAATCCCTGACGGCGGCAAAACTGCGAAATCTGTTTCTGCCAAGGATTCCCTCCCAATTGTGGGACACATTCGAGCAGGCGCAAGTTTGAAGGGTCGTTCAAGGGATTTTGGTACCTTCAACGACCCGTCAGACCACCCCATCGAGGAAACCAGATCAGGTCCCCGGTCCATTGCAGGGGCCCATCGAAAGGCGACGGCTCTCCATTGGCCAACACGAGGCAACACGTGCCAAGTCCGAAGACCTGACCCATGTGAAGCGGCCCTGATGGGAGCGCCCGGCAACTCAGGCGCCGTACTTGTCGAACATGCGGCCGTTGGCCTGCATGAGACGGATAAGGTACTTGGCTTCGAAGATACCCAGCGATCCGGAATTGGCTCCGGTCTCGGTGAAGCGGGCCAGCTTGTCGCTGCCGCTGATTTCCGAATGGATGAGCACCGGCTGCGGGTGCCACGAGTGACCCTTCACAGCCACCGGCGTCGAGTGGTCGCCGGTGATGGCCAACACATCGGGCATCTTGGCCATCAGGATGGGCAGCGCTGCATCAAAGTCTTCGATGGCCTTCACCTTGGCGGCGAAATTGCCGTCCTCACCGGCCTTGTCGGTGTACTTGTAGTGGATGAAGAAGAAGTCGTACTGGTCGTATTCCTTCACATAGCGCTCGAACTGCTGGGCGATGGTCTCCGGTCCCTCGATCTTCTCCATGCCGACCAACTGGCTGAGGCCTTTGTACATGGGGTACACCGCGATGGCGGCGGCCTTCAAACCGTAGCGCTGCTCGAAGGTCGGGATGTCGGGCTGATGGGCCACGCCGCGCATGAGGAATCCATTGGCGGTCTTCTCACCGGCCAAGAGCGGGAGAGCCAGCTTGTAGAAATCGGCGATGAGCTTGGCGACCTTCTTCTGACCAGCATTCTGCGGGTCAGCGGGCTTGGCCTCGGCGATGGGCAGACCTTCGCGATTGGGATCGGTGTCGGTCAGCGGACCTTCCAAACCCTGACCGCGGAACACGACCACAAAGCGGTGTTCCTTGCCCGGATAAATGTGCACCTCCGTCGATCCGATCTTTTGGATCTTGGACGAAAGGATGGCGCACAGCCGCTCACAAACCTCGGTGGCGATGCGTCCGGCGCGGCGGTCGGTGACGATGCCCTTGGCATCCAAAGTGCAGAAATTGGCGCGGGCGGCGACATCACCATTCTTGAGCTCGATGCCCAGACCCAGCGTCTCGATGACACCACGACCCACTTCCCACTCGATGGGATCATATCCGAAGAGCGCCAAGTGGCCAGGACCGGAACCCGGAGTGATACCCGGAGCCACCGGAATCATGCGCCCTTGGGCACAACCCGATTGGGTGAGGGCGTCGAGATTGGGAGTCTTGGCCGCCTCGAGAGGCGTCATCCAGTTCTGGGAACGGGTGGCCAGGTCGCCCAGGCCATCGAGGACGATGAGGGCCATCTTGGCCCCGGTCTTGACCTGAAGTTTCGCGTAAACGGAATCGAGTTTGCTCATAAATCAAGGGGACGAAAGGCCTCCGGAGCCCCCCGTTGCCGAAGATCTCCGCAGACACAGGAACGGACCCTGTTGGCCGGTCAATATCCCGTCAACTTCGCTTTGGCCCCCCCGCCGCGTGGGATCCCGAAGGAAGTTCTTCGGTGGTGGTTGCCACCTTCCGCTCACCGCCACGGTTACCGCGACGGTTACCGCGACGGAATTATTTCTTAAAGAAGCCCTTGGACTTCGGGGCCGGGGCCGGGGTCTCGGGCTTGACCGGGACTTTCTCCAGGAAGCGGTTGAGTTCTGCCTCCGTCACCGAATTAGTGATCATGGAAGCCTGATGCGTCTCCTTGGTGGTCAACTGAGCCAACTGGCCCGGGGCCTGAAGGATGTACGGCGTGAGGAAGATGAGCAGTTCGGTCTTGGCGTCGCTCTTGGCGCGGGTCTTGAACAAATTGCCCAGAACCGGGATGTCTCCGAGGTAAGGCACCTTCTTCTCGCTCTGCGACTGGTTGTTGGAGATCAAGCCACCAATGACCACCGTCTCAGCATGTGGCGTGACCACCACCGTATCGGCCGAACGCACGTTGATGTACGGAGCCGAGACATCCTCTGACAGCGATTGCCGCTCCGTCGGTGACACCGAGGAAATTTGCGGCTGAACGATCATTTCGACCTGACCGTTGGAACCGATGAAGGGCGTGACGTTGAGGATGATGCCCACATCGTTGTAGCTCACATTGATGATGGGAATGGTGTTGTTACCGGAGGCCGCATAGGAAACGCCGCTGGGCAAGGGCACCTGTTGGCCCACCACGATGCGGGCCAACTGGCCATCGCGGGCGATGATGGAAGGGCGCGAAAGCACCTGGGCCTTGCCCGATGTGGCCACCGCCCGGAGCGTGGCCTGAAACTCGGAACCCGCGATCTGATAAATCCCGCCGCCACCGGCGCCCGTAGACGACGGAGTGAGCGCCGTTCCCATGGATTGACCCAACCCGTTGAGGTTGGTGGTGACATTGTTCACCCCCGAAAGGCCCATCACAGTGCCACCACCGCTGCTGATGTTGTTCCCAATGTTGTTCTTGGCCCAGGCGCCCTCGACCCCGAGTTCGGAGCCGTTGTTCCGCTGAACCTCCATGAAGACCACCTTGATGAGGACCTGCGGCTTGGGTGAGTCCAGGTTCCGAATCACGTTGCTGATTTGCAGGGCCGTCTGCGCATCGGCGATGACCACCAAATTGTGGGTCTGCGGATCCACGGAGATCAGAGCGCTGCCGACGGTGCCGTTGTTGTTATAGGCGCCCGAGGTGCCGGTGCCACGATTGCCACCGCCGCCACCACCGAATCCACCGCCCCCAAATCCGCCGCCGAATCCGCCGCCGCCACCACCAAAGCCACCACCCCCGCGCTGCTGGGCAACGGCAGGCAAGGCAAGAGCCAACCCGAGTGCCGCGGCCAACACACGGGTCGCCGGTGTCGATGGAACAAACCGCGAGAAAATAGAACCACTGGTTTTCATTCTGGAATCGTTCAAGGTTCTTGGTTTCAGAACAGTTGCCCACCGGAGCGACCGCCGCCGCCACTGTTGCCAAAGGTACCGGAGCCGCTGGTACCGCCGGAGGTCTGGTTGTTGTTCTGCTGGCGTTGCATCAGCGCGCTGTTCTGAGAGGTGCCACCGGCACCGGTCCGGCTGCCCGAGGTGCTTTGGAACATATTCTGCAACACCTGGACCGCCTGCTGAGGATCGCCGTTGTTCATGCGGAATACGTGCACCTGCTGGTCACGCGGGGAGGCCACATCCAACTCCCTGACCATGCCCGTAATCTGGGACATCAGGTCCTTGGAAGCCGTGACGATGACCGAAGAGGTCCGGGCATCGGCGACCGCCAACACCTGCGAAGCCCGGCGGATCCGATCGTTTTGGCCGGATGAGGAACCACCACCGGCTCGCCCGCCACCGCCACCACCGCCGCCTCGTCCACCACCACCGCCAAATCCTCCCATCATGGCGGCAAAACCGCCCCCGCCGCCAAACGGACCACCGCCGAATCGCACGGGGGCCTGGTTGTTGTTACCGGAACCGCTGCTGCTGGGGAACACTCCGGACAAGGCCGTCGCGACATCGGAAGGGCTGGCGTGCGTCAGGTGGAACACGCGGATCTCGGTCTCCGCCTCAGCGCTCGAATCAATGGCTCTGATGATCTCCACCATGTGCCGGATGTTGGCTTGGGTGTCGGTCATCACGATAGAATTGCCGGCCGCATTGGCCACGAAGGTCGCCTGCGGCGAAATGAACGATGCCAGGTCTTTGGCGAGCTGATCGGCCTCGACGTACCGGATCGGAATGATTTGCGTCACGATCTCGTCGTTCTTCGGGATCATCCGAGGATCGTTGTTCACCTTCACCGGGATGTCCCGGGTCTTGGCCGCGGTGCGATCGACAATGGTCAGAGTTCGACCGTCGCGGATGGCGGCCAAACCGTTCTTGTTCAGGACGGAGCTCAGGAAATCCACCGCCTCATCCTGGCTCATGGGCTTGGCGCTGATGACATTGACCGTGCCCTTCACCGGAGCATCCAAAACAATGATGAAGCCGGCGGCCTCGCTCAGGTATTCGAGAACCTGCTCGAGCGGCGCGTTCCTGAAATTCATCTGAATGCCGGTGGAGCCACCATTGGCCGCCGGAGTCGCAACTTGCGTCGGCGTTGTTTCGGCCGGAGCGCTCTCGCTTCGAGTGGGCGCTTTGGCATCGGTGGTGGGCGCAGCGGTGTCTTGGGCAACCAAAGCGCCTGCCAGACATCCCACGGCACAGGCGGCGCCTAAGGCTCGAGTCATCAAGGTCTTCATTTCATCTCCTGTTCCCGTTTTTTCAAAAGCCGCT
>CAMATE010000198.1 GCA_945861075.1 Akkermansia muciniphila | reverse complement strand
ATCAACCTGGCCAACCTCACCGACGGCCTGCGCGCCGAACGCGAACAGGGCATCACCATCGACGTCGCCTACCGCTACTTCGCCACCCCGCGTCGCAAGTTCATCGTCGCCGATACCCCCGGCCACGTGCAGTACACCCGCAACATGGTGACCGGTGCCTCCACCGCCAACCTCTCCATCGTGCTGGTGGATGCCCGTCTGGGAGTCATCGAACAATCCCGCCGTCACACCTACATCGCCTCGTTGCTGCGCATTCCGCACTTGGTGATCGCCATCAACAAGATGGACCTCGTCGGCTGGTCCGAGGCCCGCTTCAACGAAATTCGCGAGACCTTCGAGAGCTTCCTGCCGCGTCTGGACATCAAAGACGTGAAGTTCATCCCGCTGAGCGCCCTCAACGGCGACAACGTCGTGGACCCGTCTCCGCACACGCCCTGGTACTCCGGTCCCACGCTGCTCGGTCACCTCGAAAGCGTCCACATCGCCAGCGACTGGAACCTTCAAGGCCTGCGGTTCCCCGTGCAATGGGTCAACCGGCCCAACAGCCCCACGGATGCCCAGCTTCACGACTTCCGCGGACTCAGCGGCCAAATTGCCAGCGGCATTGTGCGTGTCGGTCAGCGCGTCATGGTGCTGCCCAGCGGGCTCAAGAGCACCATCCAGAAGATCTGGACCCTCGACGGCGAACTGGAAGAAGCCTTCTGCCCCCAGAGCGTCACCCTGCAATTGGCCCACGACCTCGACATCAGCCGCGGCGACATGATCGTCGGACTCGATTCCTTGCCGGGCATGTCCAACGACTTGCTGGCCAAAGTCTGCTGGATGAATCCCCGCCCGCTTCAGAAGGGTCGGAAGTACTTCCTCAAGCACGCCACGCAAACCGTGCAAGCCGTGGTCACCTCGCTCGAGAGCCGCATCAACATCCAGACCATCGAGCCCGAATTCGAACCGGCAGAGTTGGCGATGAACGACATCGGTGAAATCCGCATCAAAACGGCCAAGCCCATCGTCTTCGACGGCTACGGAACCAACCGACTCACCGGAGCCTTCATCTTGGTGGAGCAGGGCACCAATGCCACGGTCGCCGCCGGCATGCTCAATCCTCCGATGGAAGCCGTGAAGCCTGAGTACAACGACTTCGCGATTTGAAGAGCCCAACCCAAAGCCAGCGATGGTGACGGGTTCGACGGATCGGCTCCAAAATGGTTTCTAGGGGTGGTCTGCACTTGCCCGGCGGAACCGATCGAGGTGCTGTTGAGCAGATCATGACCGCTGCTGAACTCTTTGGCCCGTTTTCCCCAGATCTGGCCCGCCTGCGGACCCGCGGGCCGGGTCCGGCCGGAAAACTCCCGCTGACCGAGGCGATGTTGCGCGAGGCCCCCAGCGGGGACCTCTTCGGCATGACTCAAAATGCGGGCATGGGATGGAACCCGGCTGAACTGGGCCGCAAGCAGTTCCTCATCCTCAGCACCCAGGGCGGAATTCGGGCCGAAGATGGTCGCCCCATCGCGCTGGGCTACCACACGGGCCATTGGGAGATTGGACTCCTCTCGTGGGCGGCCGCTGAGACGTTTCGAGAAGGCAAGGCGTTGCCGTTCGCTGCCTCTGTTTCCGATCCCTGTGATGGTCGCACCCAAGGCACGGTGGGCATGTTCGATAGCCTGCCGTATCGCAATGACGCGGCTATTGTCTTCCGCCGGTTGATCCGATCCCTGCCTCAGCGGGTCGGGGTGCTCGGCGTGGCCACCTGCGACAAGGGATTGCCCGCCATGATGATGGCCCTCGCTTCGCAGTTGGACCTGCCGACGGTTTTGGTTCCCGGCGGCGTCACGTTGCCGCCGGAGCGCGGCGAAGATGCGGGCACCGTCCAAACCCTCGGAGCCCGATTCTCGCATGGACTCGTCACGTTGGACGAGGCGGCCGACTTGGGTTGCCGGGCCTGCGGCACGCCCGGCGGCGGTTGTCAGTTTCTGGGAACGGCGGCCACCTCGCAGGTGGTGGCCGAGGCGTTGGGCCTGGCCTTGCCGCATTCGGCGCTGGCCCCCAGCGGCGAGCCTATTTGGATTCAATTGGCCCGCGATTCTGCGCGTGCGCTCATGGCCCGCGAGGCGGTCGGCCTGACCACGCGCGCGGTACTGACTGACTCCGCGTTGCGCAATGCCATGACCGTGCACGCGGCTTTTGGTGGTTCGACCAATCTCTTGCTCCACATCCCGGCCATTGCCCATGCGGCT
Organism: Akkermansia muciniphila; assembly: GCA_945861075.1. Classification (GTDB taxonomy): domain Bacteria; phylum Verrucomicrobiota; class Verrucomicrobiia; order Limisphaerales; family UBA9464; genus SXXZ01. The sequence continues at coordinate 4,390 of CAMATE010000198.1, read as the reverse complement.
GGTCTGCGTCGGCCCACGGTGGACGATTGGATCGCCGTCAACCGCCGCACGCCCCGTCTGGTGAGCGTGATGCCCAATGGCCCCACTCATCACCCCACGGTGCGGGCGTTCCTGGCGGGTGGTGTGCCCGAGGTGATGCTGCATTTGCGCGATCTCGGCTTGCTCGATCTCGAAGCGCTCACGGCCACGGGCGATCGGCTTGGGGACACCCTCGAGGCGTGGGCGCGGTCCGAGCGCCGGTCGGTGCTCCGCCAACGGTTGCAGGAGTTGGACGGCGTCGATCCCGACTCGGTGATCCTGCCGCCGCCGCTGGCCCGCGAGCGTGGCCTGACCAGCACAGTCACCTTCCCGCGCGGCAACATCGCCCCCGAGGGTGCGGTGATTAAAAGCACGGCCATCGATCCCGCGATGCTCTCGGCCGACGGTGTCTTTGAACTCGAAGGCCCGGCCAAGGTTTTCACCCGCGAGCGCGACGCCATCGCCGCCATCAAGGCGGGCCATATCCGGGCCGGTGACGTGCTGGTTCTGGCCGGAGTCGGCCCCATGGGCACCGGCATGGAAGAGACCTATCAATTGACCTCGGCTCTCAAGCACCTGCCCTTCGGCAAGCATGTGGCGCTGATCACGGATGCGCGCTTCAGCGGTGTCTCGACTGGCGCATGCATGGGTCATGTCGGACCCGAAGCCTTGGCCGGTGGCCCCATCGGCCGATTGCGCGACGGCGACCGCATCCGCATCCGCATCGACTGCCGAAATCTCGAGGGTTCACTCAATTTGGTCGGCGACACCGCGGGCCTTTGGGAACCGGGACGTGCCGAGCAAGAGTTGAGTTCCCGCACACCTCATCCGGGACTGTCCCCGCACGAAAAACTCCCCGCCGACACCCGTCTCTGGGCGGCCTTGGTCAAGGCGAGCGGCGGCACCTGGGGTGGGTGCGTGTACGATGTCGACTCCATCGTGGCGGCTTTGGAGCGGTGTCATTGATCGTTGAATACCCCTGACGATTTTCCGCCGATGAAACCCCGAGTTGTTGGCCGCGTCACCGCTGGGTGGTCTGTTGGTTCTCGGCGTTGGCTTTGCGTGGATTTAGGGATATGCGGAGCCGAGACCTGAGAGTGGTGATTGGATGGTCATCCAGCGGAACCGCTTTTGCGCTGCCGTTTCGCAGGGGGGCGAGGCACGATCCCGTCACCATGCCCCGACTGTTCTTCATCTTCTTGGCTGGGATAGCATTTCTGGGAATCCAGCCGCTTCAGGCGGAGGATGCGGGGGCCCTCTGGCGAGTCGTCGTGCTGCCGGGTCCCATTCCGCCCCCGGTGGCTGGCACGCCGTCGCCGTGGCGTGCCTATCGGGCCTGGGTGAAGCCTCATGACAGCTTCTTCACGCCGCATGAGCGGAATTTGTTCGCCGAATCGGTCACCTTGAACATTCGCGGGTTTTCCGGAGCCCATGAGGTTTTCGTGAACGGAGTGTCAGTCGGTCGGGGTGGTCAGTTCCCACCGGAGTATCGGGATGGGGTGGATGGTAATCATCGGCACAAGATTTCGCCGGGGTTGCTCAAGCAGGGACAGTGGAACGGCATCGTCCTTCGTGCGTATCACCCGGAAGGACAAGCCGGCTTCCGAGGAGAGGCGCCCTTCCTCATGGACTATTTCAACGAGGCCATCCTCGAGGGAGAGTGGGAATGGCGAACGGTGGAACCTTCCGAGGTCCAGAGCAGCCTGTCGCTGGCTCAGGTTGATCGGCCGGCCCGCGGGGGTTTCGATCGTTACCATGAATCCCACCGCGTTTTGGGCGAGGCACAGCAGTTCGTGCACGGACCCAGAATGACGCCGGCCGAAACCATGGCCCGTATGAAGCCGGCGGAGGATCTGCGGGTGGACCTCTTGCTGAATGAGCCGGAGGTGGCCCAGCCCACACACTTCAGCTTCGATGCGAGGGGGCGTCTCTGGGTCGCCCAGTATCGCCAGTACCCATCTCCGGCCGGCTCCCGGATGCTCAGCCGTGATAAGTATTACCGGGCCCAGTACGACCGGGTGCCCGAGCCGCCGCCGCGCCATACACCGGGGAGAGACCGGATCACCGTGCACGAAGACACCGATGGCGACGGGTTGCCCGACCGGCACACGGTATTCCTCGACGGGCTCAACATGGCCAATGCCGTCCTGCCGGGGCGTGGCGGGGTCTGGGTGATGAACACGCCGTATTTGTTGTTCTTCCCGGACGCCAATGGCGACGACATCCCGGATGGGCCACCGGTGGTTCACCTCGCTGGCTTCGGACTCGAGGACACCCACTCGGTAGCCAATGGATTGGTCTGGGGGCCCGACGGGTGGATTTACGGCGGGCAGGGCAGCACCACCACCAGCCGGGTCGTCCGGCCGGGCATGGATCCCGAAGGATCACCGGGCACCCATTTCGAGGGCTGCATGGTGTGGCGCTATCACCCGGTGAGTCGCGAATACGAGCTGTTTGCCGAGGGCAGCGGGAATGTCTTTGGGCTGGAGTTGGATGGCGAGGGACGGCTCTTCAGTGGCCACAACGGATCGGAGACCCGCGGCTGGCATTACCAGCAGGGCGGCTACTACCTCAAGCAGGGGGCTGATCCCGGGAAGTTCGGTCCTCCGCGCAACCCATACACCTTCGGGCAATTGCCCTGGATGGTTCCGGCCACCCCATTCCAGCGCTTCACCCACATCTTGTCGGTGGTGGAAGGCGCGGCATTGCCGCCATCCCGGCAGGGGCAACTGTGGTGGCTCGATCCGCTGCACAACGTCGTGCTGGCCACCGACCGTCACCAACTCGGTTCCACCTTCGGCACCCGCGATTTGGGGCCGGTGCTCCATTGCAGTGACGAAGCATTTCGTCCGGTCTATCTGGCCAATGCGCCGGACGGGTCGATGGTCATCGCCGATTTCTACGAGCACTACATCGCCCATGGTCAGCACTACCAAAGCCAGATCGACCCGACCACAGGGCGTCTCATCCGCTTGCGGGGTGCGCATCAGCCGCTCGTGAACGACGTTCGACTCGACAACAAAACGCCGGAAGCTCTCTTGGCCGCGTTGACCCATTCTAACCGGTGGCATCGGCTCATGGCAGCACGGGTATTGGCCGAGCGCGCCAGCCCGGAGTGGGTCGCCCATTTGAGAGACCGGGTGGTGGCCCGTGACGCGCCCATCGCCGCCTTGTGGGCGTTGCACCAGGCAGGCGGCCTCGACGAGACTCTGGGCGTTCGGCTCATCGCACATCCGTCGGCCTTGATCCGCGAGTGGTCAGTGCGTCTGCTCGGTGACCGTCGACGCATTGGGACCCCGTTGCTCAACGCCTGGTTGCACCGGATTCCCCAAGAAACCGAAGTGCGCGTGCGGGCCCAGATGGCGGCCACCGCGCGCCGATTGCCGGCCCATCAAGCTGTGCCATTGGTGGCAGCGCTGGTGGGCCATGACGAGGATGTCACCGATCCGTGCCTACCCTTGCTGTGCTGGTGGGCCGTGGAGTCGCATTGGCCAAGCGCTCGACCAGCTGTCCTGGATCTTTGGAAGACCGACGATCTCTGGAAGTCACCCATGGCTCGGGAGTCGCTCCTGGGGCGCTTGATGCGCCGCTGTGCCCTTCAGGGACGACGACAAGACCTGCTCGACGCAGCTTGGTTGCTGGACCGTGCACCGAATCCCGAATCCGTCACCACGTTGATGGCTGGATTCGAGGAAGCCTTCCGCGGACGAGACGCCTCCGCGCTGCCTCAGGAACTGGTTCAAGCTTTGGCGCGTCGAGGGAAGTCCTCTTTGAGCCTTCGACTGCGTCAACGCGATCCGGCAGCCGTGCCCGAGTCGCTCGATCGCTTGAAAAACACGGCCACGGGCATCCCGGAGAAGGTGGAATTGGTGAAGACCTTGGTCGAAATCCGGGCTTCTGGGCTTCGGAACGTCTTGTCGGCGTTGTTGCTCGATCAACCGACCCCGGTTCGCCAGGCGGCCTTGTCCGGTCTGGCCTTGGAGGAAGATCCGGTGTTGGCAGCCGTGGTGCTAGCGCTTCTCCCGGGAGCTTCGCCGGAACTACGCAGTTCAGCTCTGAATTTCCTGGTGAGCCGACCGGCTTGGAGCCTGTCCCTCCTGGATGCGATGTCCCGGGGGGAGGTGCAGGCTCAATCTATTCCGGCCGAGGTGGCTGAACGCCTGCGCCGATCGCCCGATGCCACCGTGCGTCAGCGTGCCGTGGCTGCGTTGGCCGCGTCGGTCCCGGTCCCGAATTCGACGACCGCCCAGCGGATTCGGCAAATCGAAGAAGTTCTCAAGAAAAGCCCGGGTAATCCCTACGCTGGCGAAGCGCTCTTCCAGCAACGGTGCGCCGCCTGCCACCGACTGTTCTTCAAGGGCGGATCCGTGGG
>CAMATE010000197.1 GCA_945861075.1 Akkermansia muciniphila | reverse complement strand
GAACGCCGCCAACCACCAAAGCCCGTGTGTCGGGAGTGATGTGAGGACTCGAGGAGGATGGATGGCTCCCAGCAGAACGCCGGCATGCAAGGGCAGCAAGGTGAGGGGAATGGCCACGATTTCATCGAGGACCACGGATCCAGGGTCGGTTTTGCCGAGCAAAACCTCGGCCCGCGAACAAACGGGAACCGCCAGCAAGATCGCCGCGAGAGTCACGATAACGGCCGTCCCGAGAGGCAACGACAGCAACGGGTAGCTCAGAGCACAGCCGACAAGGCTGCCCCAGGTTCCGGGGCCGGGACGCAATCGACCTGACCCAAACCCTTCGGCCAGCCACAAGATGCCACGGTCGGAGAGGCGCATGGTCCACGGACGGTATTCCGCCCGGTCTGGTTCTGTCCCGAGCAATTATCGGTGGAGAAATCGTTGGAGACAGGGGTCCGGACGAATCTTGTCGAGTGACACAGTTGGGTGGGGTTCCGTGGCAGGAATCGTTGAGGTTGGTTTCGTGGGGTGACTAATAAAAAAGCGGGCGCCTTGCGACGCCCGCCTAACCCAAACAACCAAACTAATCCTCCTCTACCGGTCCGCCTTTTGGGCTTTCCGGAATGAATCCTCCCCTCGCGTCGTTGCGGCGTTTGGTGAGGCTTCTGGAGAACCAACGGGGTAATCATGACACTCACTGCGCCGTCGGCCAGAGGAAATTTTAAGCGGACTTCTCAATGGCCAGACACGATTGAGTGATCCGGGTGACGTTCTGGCGTCTTTCCGGGCTTTCGTTGTTCGGAACGAACGGCTTTGATCCGGTTCATGATTCTTCGGTTCATGGTGCTGCTGGCTTTGGGCATGGCGGTGGTTCAAGCCGCCGGTACGCCCCAATCGCCGCAATGGATCTGGGGGCCGGCCGGGGCGGAGAATGAGGTTCGCTTTTTCCGGCGGACTTTCACCGTGCCGCCAGGAGCCATGGGGGGCGATGTGGTCATCGCGGCCGATGACGAGGCCGAAGTTTCCATCAATCGGCAGCGTCTGGGCTCCAATTCATCTTGGAAAAAACCCACTCGGCTGAAGATTCGCTCGGTCAGCCGGGGTGAAAATGTTCTCGAGATTCGGGCGCGCAACCTTTCGGGAGGTGCCGGCATTCTCGCTCGGATCGAGTTTCAGGTGAAGGATTCCCCGCGCGTGGACATCGTCAGCGACGGGACTTGGGAAACTTCTTCCGACGGTGTGTCTGGGTGGACTCCGGTCCAGTTGCTGGGGGCGCTGGGAACACCGCCTTGGGGCCCTGTCGCATTGGATCCAGTGGCCACTCCGGTGGACGGCATTCAGGTCCAGGAAGGCTTCCGTTTGGAGTTGGTGCACAGTGCCCAACCCGGCGAAGGATCGTGGATTTCCATGACGCGGGATGATCAGGGGCGATTGATCATCAGCCCTCAGGGTCCTGAACCCATGCTGCGCCTCAGCATCGAGCAGGGCAGGGTGGCCAAAATGGAGCGGTTGGAGACCCAAGTGCGCGGAGCCATGGGGTTGCTGCATGCCTTCGGCGCTCTGTACCTGAACGGACGGGGGCCCGACGGATACCACTTGTACCGGATCCGCGATGCCGACGGCGACGGCCGTTATGAATCGACCGAGACGCTTCGGCGATGGAACGGCGAAGGGGGAGAACATGGTCCTCACGCCTTGGTCCGGGGACCGGATGAACGCATCTACGCAGTGGCTGGCAATTTTGTGAATGTGCCGAGCGATCTCTCGACGAACTCCCCGGTGGGACATTATGCCGAGGACCTAGTTCTGCCTCGCATTGATGACGTCAATGGATTCGGAGCCGGGCGCAAGGCTCCGGGAGGCTTCGTGCTGAGCCTGGATCGCGATGGTCAAGACGCGCGCCTGTTTACGGCCGGTTTGCGCAATACCTATGGCATCGCCTTCAATGCCGAGGGTGAACTCTTCGGTTTCGATTCGGACATGGAACGCGACTGGGGCACTCCCTGGTACCGACCGTCGCGCATTCAGCACCTCGTCAGCGGTTCCGACCACGGCTATCGGGAGGGTTCCGGAAAATGGCCCGACTATTATGCGGATTCGTTGCCTCCGGTGGCCGACGTGGGCATCGGGTCGCCGACCGGCATTCGGTTCGGGACGGGGACGGCCTTCCCGGCCCGTTATCAGAAAGCGCTTTTCGGGCTGGATTGGGTCTTTGGACGCCTGATCGCCGTTCACCTCCAAGAGAGGGGGGCCGGATACACCGGCCGTGTGGAGACGATCTTCCGCGGGCAAGCCATGAACTTGACCGACTTGGAGGTGGGCCCGGATGGGGCGCTGTATTGCATCACGGGCGGGCGCGGAACCCATTCCGGTTTGTACCGGTTGACCGCTGTGACTCCGTCCGCTCCAGAGACTATGTCGGCCCCGGTGGCCGGAGCCCGGGAGGCCCGTGCGCAGCGGCGTCAGACCGAGGCGGTCCATGGTCGAGTGGAAGCCGGATGGCTGGCCTCGGGGTGGTCGCAGTTGGGATCGGCCGATCCCTTGTTGCGCCAAGCAGCTCGAATTGCCCTCGAATCGCAGCCGGTAGCGACCTGGGCCGAGAAAGCGTTGGCCGAGCAAGATCCCAAGATTGGCCTGACGGCGTTGCTGGCCTTGGCACGGTGCGGCGATGCAGGACAGCAAGTGGCCTTGCTCAAGGCTCTGGGCCGCTGGCCCCTGGACTCGTTGGATGAGGAGTGGTTCTTGACCAAACTGCGAGTGATCGAGGTGGCCTTGGCCCGGCACGGCATCCCGGATGCCATTCGACCCATGGCCATTGAAAAGCTGGGTCGGCAGTTCCCGGCCACGACCTGGCCGCGCAACCGGGAGTTGTCGCAGCTCTTGGTGGCACTGGGTGACGGGGAAGCGGTCTCGAAGATCCTTCAGTTGCGCGATGATTCGAAGACTTGGCAGGAGCAAATGCACTACACGGTGGTGCTTCAGTCCATGGCGCAGGGTTGGACACCGGCCTTGCGCCTGCGCTACTTCGCTTGGTTTCGGCAAGCGCCGTCCGGATGGGGGCACCTGCCGGCCGCCTACAACCAGTGGTTCTTGGACGTCGACCAAAAACCCAATCCGGGTGCGGGGTTTGATCCTTTGGTCAAGCGCATCGGCCAGAAGGCATTCGCTTTGGTTCCTGACGCAGACAAAGCTCCGATTGCAGAACTCTTGAATAGCAAAGCTGCAGGCGTTCCTGTCGCTCCTGCGGTTCAGACGCCGGCCCCCAAACGATCGGGCGGGAATCGATCCTGGAAATTCGACGATTTGGCGGATGCCTTGAGCGGTCCGTTGGCGGGGCGGAATTTTAGCCGAGGCCAGCAGGTTTATCAGGCCTCCCAATGCGGGGTTTGTCACCGTTTTCAGGGGGCTGGCGGCGCGGCAGGGCCAGATCTGACAGGGGTGTCCAGTCGGTATTCCCGGGCGGATTTATGGCGCTCCATCGTGGAGCCGAACGCGGTGATTTCCGAGCAGTACCAGTCGATGACGCTGACCCTGAAGGATGGTCAGGAAATCACGGGTCGATTGCTGGAAGACTCGCCCCGACAGATCGTGGTGATGGTCGATGCCTTGACCGACCGAAAAGTCACGGTGTTGCCCGGAGAGGTGCGCCAACGGGTGGCGTCGAAGGTGTCTTCCATGCCCGAGGGTTTGCTCTCGGCCTTGGGACGTGAAGATCTCTTGGATTTGCTGGCCTATTTGGAATCGAACGGACGCCCGGATTCGCCGTTTTTCAAGCAGCCTTGAGCCCATTCCACAGAATGTGGGTGGCCCAGAGTCCGATCATGCCGGCGGCGCTGGCCACCTTGACGATCGTGCCTGCGATCAACCCGAGCGTGGCTCCGATCCCGGCCCGACGGGCTTCGCTCCAGGGGCGACCGCCGGCCCATTCCCCGAAGATGGCGCCCAACAGTGGCCCGAGGATCCAACCCACCGGAGGCCACCAAAGACCCAGTAAACCACCGAGGATGGCGCCAACCATGCCGCGCCAGGTGGCTCCCAGTCGCTTGGCACCATAACTGGCGGCCGCGAAGTCCAATGCCGCGGAGAGGCTTGCCATGACCACGAGGGTGATCAGCACCCATGCGGTTGCCCCGCGATCACCCATCACCCAGCGGTGGCCCAGAGCTGCGATGGCGATCAACGGTGTGCCGGGGAGGCCTGGCAGGATCGCGCCTGCCAGACCGACGAGCATGATGAGGAGAGTCAGGATGAAAGCAGTGATTTCAGTCGTGGTCATGGTCGTGGTCGGAGCCGGCTTCTACGTAAGACGCTGGGAGAGGGAAATGGGTAGGGCAGAGATTGCGTTCGGCAAGGGCTTAAGGAATGCCCTTCGATCCGGAATCTGACCATTGGAATGCAGGGCTGCGTTTTCAGGCCCTCAGCCGACTCAGGCTGAGTCGGAGAAAAATTGAACAAAGGATCAAAAAACCAGTCGTTACACGTGTTCTTTCCTATCAAAAGAAGCCCCAAAGAAGGGTGAAGTTTTGCAGGAGGAGTGATGCGGTGGGATGCGGTGGTTGAAAGTGGGGCGTTCGACGCCCGGAGAGCACTTCCAAGGCTGCGGAATTGGGTGCAGCGAGAAGGTCGTGGTTGGCTGGTTTTGAATGTAACAATAACGTGTCTGTCGAAGGAATTAGACGGTTGCCAGTTGACTCGGCGAAAACCCTCCGCTAGCTTCACCACGTTCTTTGGATGCAGAGTTTTGAAAAGCGATCGTTGGTACGGTAGGGTTTTTGCTTGGATTTCAAAGTTCATCAAGGGTTGTATTAATGCCAATTCTTGAGTGAAATTTTGTTTCAATATTTTTCAACTAAATGCTTTTATAGAAACATTTGGCGTGTTTTCAAAATTCCAATAGGAATTTTAATGACTACAAGTGTTTTAGTAAAAACGTGTCGGTAAAAACGTTTTAATATTAAGTCTGTAAAAGCAAGTTGGATAAAGCAGTCACTGAGTTTCCGTCTGCCATTGATCGGCAATTTTAATCGTAGGGCTGAAGTTTTGGCGTATTGGTGTAAAATGAGTGATCGAACAGTTATTTAAATAATTGTTCGAATTATTCTTCAAATTGTTAGTTAATCCGGTTGATCCGATGAGTTTGGCTGACCTAGTTATTGATTGGTGTCCCCAAAAGATGATTTCGATTAACTGTTCTACAATTTGAGAACTTCCCATTAACACATCGAGTGTTAGCGCCGTTCGTTTTCTGAGGTGTCGTTGTTCAACGCCTCAGAATCTCCACTAAGTCCTACAGAACTGATTCTGATTATTCCCCGGGGCGTACGGTCATCCTCTGACTGGCGCCCCGGTTTTGTTTCTGGCCCCCGTTTGCACGACGGGGGCCTTTTTTTTGACCATCAACCAACTCGTTTACGAGGCGGATGGGAAGCGTGGGATAGGCTGAACCAGGCCCCGCGCAAATTCTAAGGGACAGGCTCTCCCCAAGGGACAGGCTCCACCCCAAAGGGACAAGCTCCACCCCAAAGGGACAGGCTCCCCCAAGGGACAGGCTCCCCCACCCCCAAGGGACAGGCTCCCCAAAGGGACAGGCTCTTTCTGGTGAAGGTCGGCAATCGTTGGTTTTGCCTATTCCCGTCGGAACCGGCATCTTCTTTGAGTCGGATGCGTTGTTTCCTCTACATCTGGATTTGGAGTTGGGTGCTTGGCGGATTGGGCCCATCGAAGGCATTGTCTGCGCCCTCCGCTACCAATTCCGCCGCCCCGGTGCCTGCCAAGGCACGGATTCAGGCTGTTTCAGATCCTCACGCTACGTCGGCATTCATTCCGGATCTCGGGGTCATTCGAAAACTCGTGGATCGGGGCTTGTTGGCGCTTTCGGGCAAAACCAATGCCGCGGCCGCCTGGAAGGTGTGGGTCAAACCGGAGGATGTGGTCGGTTTCAAAGTGATTTCCGCGCCAGGGGCGCTCACCGGAACGCGGCCAACCGTGGTTGAGGCGCTGATTGATTCACTCATCCAATCTGGCCATTCGGCCTCCAAGATCGTGATCTGGGATCGTCAGGCCCGCGACTTGAAGGCTTCGGGTTTTGAAGACCTGGCCCACCGATTGGGTGTTCGATGTGTGGCCACAACCGATGCGGGTTGGGATGGGAACCAATTCTACGAGTCGGCGGTGCAGGGGAAGCTGGTCTTTGGCGATTTCGAATTCGGCAAAGGGGATCGGTTTGCCGTGGGACGTCGTTCGCATGTCTCAAAACTCCTGACCAAAGAAGTCACCCGTATCATACCGGTGACCCCACTACTGACCCATCACTCGGGCGGGATTTACGGACACCTTCTCTCGCTGGCTTTCGGTTCAGTGGATAACATGTTCCGGTTTGAGACGGACCCCAGCCGAACCGAGGAGTCGGTCCCCGAACTTTGTGCATTGGATGACTTGATGCCCAAGGTGGCCTTCGGTGTCACCGATGCGCTGGTGGGGCAGGTTCGTGGCGATGACAAGGCCCGGTTGCACGATACGATCGCCCTCAATGAATTGCGCTTTGGCGCCGACTTGGTGGCTTTGGACGTCATCTCGATTGTGGACGTGACGGCTGCCCGCAAAGCCTACCCCATCGAAGGAGAACGTGCTTTGCGCACAGAACTCTTTTTCAACGCGGAGTTGCTGGAACTCGGCATCGCCAACA
>CAMATE010000196.1 GCA_945861075.1 Akkermansia muciniphila | reverse complement strand
TCCATCCAGCGGTCTATAGTCGCGAACCGCTGGTGGTCAAAGGCTGTTCAGGCCCCCTCCATGACGCAGAAACGTCGGGGGTTGGCCAAGACAACCACACCGTCCTCGCTTCGCCCGGTTCGCGGCGTTGGCGGAACAGACCCCATCGGTTGGAACCGCAGTTGGCGTTAGTTGACGTTTTGACACCACGACTCTGGCAATGATTGACGTAGAAAATTTGATCAAGGAGTTCGGGCCCAAGCGGGCGGTGAACGGGGTTTCCTTCACGGTCCGCCGCGGCGAGATCCTCGGCTTCCTCGGGCCCAACGGCGCCGGGAAATCGACCACCATGCGCATGATCACCGGCTTTTTCCCGCCCACATCCGGGCGGGTTCGCATTGGTGACCACGACATCGCCGACCAACCCATCGCAGCCAAGAAACTCATCGGCTACCTCCCGGAAAGCGCTCCCTGCTATTCGGACATGACCGTCAACGGGTTCCTGCGATTCACGGCCGAACTCCGCGGAATGCGGGGCGCTCAAATCGATGCGGCCGTGACCAAGGTCGCCGGCCAGTGCTTTCTGGAAGGCGTGCTCCACCAGAGCGTGGACACCCTTTCCAAGGGCTATCGACACCGCACCTGCTTCGCCCAGTCTATCCTGCATGATCCCGAAGTGCTGGTACTCGACGAACCGACCGACGGTCTCGATCCGAACCAGAAGCACGAGGTTCGGCAGATCATCAAGCGCATGGGCCAGACCAAGGCCATCATCTTCTCGACCCACATCCTGGAGGAGGTGGAGGCCTGCTGTTCCCGCGCCATCATCATCGATCGCGGCACGGTCGTCGCCAACGGCACCCCGGCCGAGTTGAAGGCCCGCGCGGAGTCGGCCGGATCGGTCCACCTGCGCGTTCGCAACGTCTCGGGCGAAACCCTGAAGTCCAAATTGGGCGCGCTGCCCGTGGCCGGACGGGTCAGCCTGCAAGACAACGCAGACGGATCCCTCTCCGCCCGGGTCTTCCCGCGCGACAAGTCCACCCGGTCCGATTTGGCCCAATCTATCGCCCAGACTGCCACCCAGTCTGGATGGAACTTCGACGAGTTGCACACCGAGGAAGGTCGTCTGGACGACGTTTTCCGGGCCATCACTCTCCCCGACTCCGTCAAAACCCGCGAATGACCGCCCCTGATGCGGACCTCCTTGGGCCCAAGCTCTGAGGCATCGAGTCCGCGTCAACGAATCCACTGACCGCCCCATTCTCAATCCCATGAACGAATCGCTTCGGAACATCTGGACGATCCTGAAACGCGAGCTGACCGGCTACTTTGCTTCACCGGTCGCCTACGTGTTCATCGTCATCTTCTTGCTGCTCAACGGCTTCTTCACCTTCATGCTCGGAGGTTTCTTCGAACTGGGCGAAGCCTCGCTGTCACGCCCCTTCTTCAACTGGCATCCGTGGCTCTACTTGTTCCTGGTGCCCGCCGCCGGCATGCGCCTGTGGGCTGAAGAACGCCGCGTGGGCACCCTGGAACTGCTCCTGACCATGCCGGTCACGGCGTCCCAAGCCATCATCGGCAAGTTCCTTGCCTGCTGGGCTTTCTTGGCCCTGGCTCTGGCCCTCACCTTCCCGGTGGTCGGCTCCGTGTATTACTTGGGCCATCCGGACGGCGGCGCGGTCTTTGCCGGCTACGTCGGCAGCCTGCTTCTGGCCGGTTCGTATTTGGCCGTCACCGTGGCCACCTCGGCCATGACCCGCAACCAGGTCATCAGCTTCATCCTGTCGGTGGTCATTTGTTTCTTCCTCATCCTCGCCGGATGGGAACCGGTCACCAGCCTGCTGGTCCGATGGGCCCCGGCGGGATTGGTGGAACTGGTTACCGGGTTCTCCGTGATGCCGCACTTCGCCAGCTTCCAGCGTGGGGTGATCGACTTCCGGGACCTGCTTTTCTTCGCTTCCGTGATCGTCTTCAGCCTCTTTGGCACCAGCGTGATCCTCCGTGGACTCCGCGGCGCCTGAAATCTCCGACCCATCCTGCGCTATGAAACAGACCAAGATTCAAACACTGCTGTTCTCGACCGCCGGCGTCGGCCTGGCCTTCGTCGCGATCACCGGCCTGAACCTGCTGTTCAGCCCGGTCCGAGCCCGACTCGACCTCACGGCCGACGGCCTCCACACCCTGTCCGAGGGTTCCCGCAAGATCCTCGCCAAGATCGACTCCAACGTGGAAGTACGGCTCTACGTCTCCCGCGGCGAGAACCGGATGCCCAGCGCGCTGAAGAATTACTCGCAAACCGTCGAAGACCTCCTGCAGGAGTTCCGCGCGGCTTCGGGCGGCAAGATCACCATCAAGCGCCTCGACCCAGAGCCCGACTCCGATGCCGAAGACACGGCCAAGCTCGATGGCATTGAACCGGTTTCATTGGGCCAGATGGGCGGCGATCCGATTTACTTCGGCATGGCCGTCAGCCTCGCTCCCGAGACCAAGGCCATTCCGTTCCTGTCTCCCCAGCGTGAGAAGCTCTTGGAATACGACATCGCGCGGGTGATTTCTCAGGTCATCGCCACCAACAAGCCGGTGCTCGGTGTGATGAGCCCGCTGCCTGTGTTGGGCGGGCCCGCCATGAACCCCATGATGATGCAAATGGGGCGTCAACCCCAGCAGCAGCAGCCGTGGATCACCTTCAGCGAGCTCAAGCGTGACTTCACGGTGGAAAGCGTCCCGATGGACAGCGACTCCATCCCGGAGAAGATCCAGGTGCTCATGGTCGTCCACCCGAAGGACATTTCGGAGAAGGCCCAATACGCCATCGACCAGTTCATCTTGCGCGGCGGCAAACTCATCGCCTTCCTCGACACCCAATGCATCACCGACAATCGGAATCCGAACCCGATGGGCATGAACCTCGGTGGCGGCTCCTCCCTGCCCAAGCTTTTGGAGAAGTGGGGCATTGGTCTCGACACCTCCAAGGTGGTCGCCGACCGGACATTCAGCCGCGAACTCCAGGGACGTGACGGTCGCCCGCAGCCGGTGCCGGCCTTCTTGTTCCTCAACGCCGACGGCGTGAACCGCGACGATGCCGTCACCGGCCAGAGTGACAACCTGTGGCTGCCCTTTGCCGGTGGATTCACTGGCAAGCCCGCCGACGGTCTCCGCGCGGATGTCCTGCTCAAATCGTCCGAGGATTCCCAACTGGTGGACGGCATGACCTCTCAGTTCAACGGATCGAAGATCCTTGATGACTTCGCCCCGTCCCGCACGAACTACCCACTGGCCTTGCGTTTGTCGGGCAAGTTCAAGACCGCCTTCCCGGATGGCAAACCCGGAGCGACCAACGCCAGCAGCCTGAAGGAGGCCAAGTCTGACACCGTCGTGTACCTCTTCGGTGACGTGGACTTCCTCAATGACGCCTACTCCGTCGAGGTCAACCCGATGCTGGGCATGGCCATGCCGCGCAACGGCAATTTGGCTCTGGTGCAGAACCTCGTGGAACAAGCCTCCGGTGACGTCAACCTGGTCGGGGCCCGTGGCCGCGCCTCGGTGAGTCGCCCCTTCACGGTCGTCCAGAAGATGGAGGCCGAGGCCCGCGCCCGGTATCAGGGCAAAATCGAAGGCCTCAACCGCAAGGTCGAACAACTTCAGAGCAAGTTGAACGACGTGCAAATCAAGCAGGAAGGCAACACCTCCAAGATCATCCTGACCAAGGATCAGCAGGAGGCCATCGCCAACTTCAAGAAGCAGCAAGTCGAGGCGCGCAAGGATCTCCGCAAGGAGCGCCGCAACCTCGATGTGGACGTCAAGAATCTCGAAAACCGGGTCAAATGGTTGAATATCGCCGCGATGCCCCTGCTGGTTTCGGCCGCCGGGATCGCTCTGGCCATCGCCCGTAAGAACCGCACGAACGCCAAATGAAAACCCAGCAACTGGCCATCCTCGTCGCCGTCGGACTCGCCTTGGGCGGAGCGGGCCTCTATGTCCGCAACCAGCAGTCCGCCGGCTACCGGCAATCCTCCGCGCAATTGGGAGGAGCCCTCCTGCAGGGAGTCGATGCATCCACTCTGACGGGATTGCGCATCACTCAGGGCACCAATCAACTGAACATCCTGAAGTCCGGCAACGACTGGACCGTGAAGGAGCGCGGTGGCTACGCCGCCAACTTCGGCTCCATCCAGGATTTCGTCCGGAAGTTGGTGGACCTCAAGGCCACCCAACCCATTCAAGTCGGCCCGTCCCGCCTGCCCATTCTGGAACTGGTCGCCCCGGACAAAGGCCCGGGCGTCCTAGTGGAACTCCTCGGTGCAGATGGCAAGGCCTCCCGCTCGGTGCTGCTCGGCAAGAAGCACACCAAGGGCGGTCAAGATGACGGCGGTGGCGGCCTCGGAGGCATGGGCGGCGCCTGGCCCATTGGCCGATACGTCATGGTCGACAACAAGATCGAGACGGTCACCTTGGTCAACGAACCCTTGGCCAATGCCGAACCCAAGCCCGATCAGTGGCTCGAAAAGGAATGGTTCAAGGTTGAGCAACCCGTTTCCGTCACCATCACCCATCCCGAAGCCACCAACAGCTTCAGTCTGACCCGCACCAATGAGTTCTCCGAATGGACTTTGGTGGGAGCCACGGCCGAGGAGAAGGTGGACACGGCGAAAACCGGGGTGTTCAGCCCACTGCTCAGTTCTCCCAGCTTCGATGACGTGATCGTCGACGCTCAACCGGCCGCCCTCGGTCTTGACCAACCGGTCCAGGCCAAAATCCGCACCTCCAACGGTTGGACTTACACCGTCAAGATCGGCAAGGCTCAGGAAGGCGATCGCTACCCCGTTCAGTTCGTCACCGAAGCCCAGTTGCTCACCCAACGGAATCCGGCCAAGGACGAGAAGAAAGAGGAGACCGAGAAGTTCAACAAGGACTTCGCCGAGAAGCTCAAGAAGCAGCAGGAAAAACTGGCAGCCGAGCAATCGCGTGGCCGTTGGACCTATCTCGTCAGCAAGTGGACCATCGACTCGTTGCTCAAGAAGCGCTCGGAGCTGATGGTGGACCCCAAGAAGGACGCGGCTCCCGACAACGCGGACGCCATCTCGGCCCCGGTGGGCTTCCCCAATTTGGGGCAGTGATTTCGAGGATCTATTGATTCGAGCACGTCCTAGACGGGCGAACCATGAGCACCGACAAAACCCCGACCCATTGTCCAATAGGTCGGGGTTTTGTGTCTCACTCGCGAAGCTCTTGCTGAAGAAGTCTCGGTTCTATCCAGCGCCCGGTTTCAGTGCCGGAAAAGACCAACTCTCGAGGTCAATGACCCTGCCGGGCCAACTGCGAGGCACGCGCCGCTGACAGAATTTCGATCTCGTCAGCAGCCACTCGGCAGTGATCGTAGCGTTGAACAAATTCCCGACCAGCCCTACCCCGAAGACGGGCCTCTTCGGGATGATCCAGCCAGTGCAGGATTCGTGTCGCGGTCGTTGCGATGTCCTTCTGTGGCACCAAGTCCAACTGACCTGGGAACACGCTGCGGAACACCGGCACTTCCATGGCCACCACGGGCAAACCCGCGGCGAGAAATTCATTCACCGACAGGCCCCAGCCTTCCTCACGGGACAAGCTCAGCCCCACCCGAGCCCGGGAGACCAAGGCCACCTTCTCCGCCTCGGAGACGGGTCCGGAAAAGTGCACCGCATCGCCTAAGCCCGCCGCCTCGAACCGGGACTTGAGCTCGGCCCGATGCGGCCCCTCACCGATCACCAGCAATCGCGCGCCAGGCCGTCGCTGCCGAACCGCCTGCCACAGCGGGACGGCATCGAACACGCCTTTGTGCTCATGCACCCGCCCCAGCAGCACCGCGTCGAATTCCTTGGGCCCATCGACCGACAAGGGAATCCGATCGAGATCAATGCCGTAACCCGTGGCGAAGGTCTTGCTGGGCTTGAGACCCAGATGGGTTTCCAAAGCATTGAAATCCCGGGCGATCAATTCCGTGCCGCAAAGAATGGCATCGGCCTCCCGGTTCAACCAACGCGCTGTCGTCCGTTCGGACTGAAAATGCATCCGGTCGAAGAGCCCTGCCGGCTGGCGCTGATTGGACAAAACGTGATGAATCTTCACCGTCAAAGCAGCCTTGCATCGGCCCGCCAAAGTGCGGGCGGGCCCGACTTCATAGATGAATTGGGCACAAGCCAAAATCACATCGTACTGCACCGGCAACCGGGTGAAGTGGGCGGTGAGCATCCGCCAGGCAAAGGCGGGGAGGTATCGCCACGTCTGCCCCAGATAACGATTCGGATCGAACAGATCATCGCTGCTGATGAGCTGCGAGCGCGGATAGAGACTCTGGAAGACCGGCCAAGCGGATCGGGCCACGAGGAAATCCACCCGATGCCCCGCGTTGATCCAGTGCTCCACCACGCCGGCGAAATAGGTCTGCACCCCGGATACCGACCGGGCATCCAGCGCTGAATTGTAGACGATCAGGATCTGCACCGCCCCCATCAAAGCCCACTCCCTCACCGCTCGCCAGCCTGCGAGTTCAATTCATCCAACCCCGGTGCGTCGCCGTTGCAGGGCCAGCCGCCGCCTCACCTTCAGGACGACCTCCCTTCGGTGCTGGAAACTCTGTGGCGCCTGAGCCACGCTTTTGCACTTCGATGATCCTGCCCCAACTGCTGTGGCGCTTCGTCCACCATCGCGATGAC
>CAMATE010000195.1 GCA_945861075.1 Akkermansia muciniphila | reverse complement strand
TGTGCTGTTGGGGAAGAAGTGCCTGGCCTTGCGCATCGGTTCCTATCTGGGTCGACGTCAGGGTTGGATGGCAGAGCATATGTTGATCCTGGCGGTCGAATCGCCGCAGGGAGAGAGGCGCTACGTCGCGGCCGCCTTCCCCAGTGCCTGTGGCAAGACGAACTTCGCCATGATGATTCCCCCGGAGCGTTTCCAGGGTTGGAAGATTTGGACGGTGGGCGACGACATCGCCTGGATGCGGCCGGGTCCGGACGGACGCCTGTGGGCCATCAATCCCGAGGCGGGTTATTTCGGTGTGGCCCCGGGGACCAACGCCAAGACCAATCCGAATGCAATGGCGACCATTGCGCACGACACGATTTACACCAACGTGGCGCTCAAGCCCGATGGCACGGTGTGGTGGGAAGGACACGATGATCCTCCCCCGGCCGAATGCCTCGACTGGAAGGGGCATCCCTGGACTCCGGCTTCGAAGGAGAAGGCGGCTCACCCCAATTCACGGTTTACCGCACCCGCCACCAACAATCCGGCGATGGCTCCTGAATCCCTGGATCCGCAAGGGGTTCCCATTTCCGCCATCATCTTCGGTGGGCGTCGGGCGAGTGTGGTTCCGCTGGTTTTCGAGGCCTTCAACTGGAGTCATGGCGTCTTCTTGGGCGCCACGATGGGCAGTGAGATGACGGCCGCCGCGGCGGGCACCGTGGGCCAAGTGCGACGGGACCCGATGGCGATGTTGCCGTTCTGCGGCTACAACATGGGCCGCTATTTCCGGCACTGGCTCGACATGCGCAAGAAACTGGTCGAGCCCCCCCGCATTTTCCACGTGAACTGGTTCCGCAAGGATGAGTCGGGGCAATTCCTGTGGCCGGGATTCGGGGAGAACATGCGCGTCCTCAAGTGGATCCTGGATCGCTGTGCCGGACGCACCGGAGCGGTGGAAACCGCGCTGGGTTGGGTGCCTCGCTATGAGGATTTCGACACGGAAGGCCTTGCGGGGTTCACGGCCGAGCGCTTCGCCCAATTGCAACGCATGGATTCCGACGAGTGGCGTCGGGATTTGTTGTCGACCGACGAATTGTTCATGAAGCTCTACACCCATCTTCCCAAGGAAATGGTCTTTCAGGCGCAGTTGCTAGTTGCACGTCTTTGATCTCCGTCCCGGCAGGCTCCACTGGAACTGGTTCCGGATCAAAAGCCTGTTGCACCGGGGAGAGCGCCCCCGATACTTGCGGGACTTGATTCAATGATTGAATGGCACATCCAGTCGCGGGCTCACGCCTGTCAGCAGTCCGGTCGGCAGTTTCACGACGGTGAGACCTACCACACGCTGCTCCTCGATACGAAGGCCGGCTTCGAGCGGATGGACCTCTGCGTCGAGGCGTTCAAGGAATCGGGAGTGGAATTGCTGGCCAAGGCCAACCTGGTCTCGCACTGGAAGGGCATTTACGAGGCCCCGCCTCCGGTGCCACCCGATGCCATCCGCAAGGATGACGCAGAATCGTTGCTGAGAAAGTTGCTGGAACGGCGCGAAGAGCGTCACGCGGCCGCGGCCTACATCTTGGCCGTGATGTTGGAGCGCAAGCGCATCCTCCGGGTCAAAGGGCAGTCGCGTGACAATGGTCGCCGCATCTTTGTCTATGAGCACCCGAAGTCGGGCGATTTGTTCTCCATCGCCGATCCAGACCTTCAATTGAACCAGTTGGAAGCCGTTCAATGTGACGTTGCCAACCTTCTGGAGCATGGTCTCAAGGACGAAATGGCAGCGGTCACTGCGGTCGCTGCGGCTGTCCCTGAGCCCACCGAAGAACCCTTCAACGCGCCGAGCGAGATTTCGTCGTTGGCCCCGGCCTGATCCCGTTCAAAATCCGGTCGACGATTTCAGTCGCAGGAGTTTTACCGTTTCCCATGCCCGCTCTCGAAGATCTTCAAGTCGCACTGGGCTACCGCTTCCGGGATGCCGCGTTGCTCTCACTGTCGTTGACCCATCCGTCGGTCGTTCACGAGGAGGGTGGAGAACAGAATCACAACCAGCGTCTCGAGTTTTTGGGCGATGCAGTCATCCAGTTGGCGATCACTTCGGAGTTGTACCAACGTTTTCCGGGGTTGGGTGAGGGCGCTTTGACTCAGGCGCGTGCTCAGTTGGTGAATCGAACCTCGCTGGCAGCGCAAGCCCGTCGGCTTCAGTTGGGACAGCACTTGATCCTCAGTCGCGGCGAGGATTCCAGCGGCGGGCGCGCCCGCAGTTCCACCTTGGCGGATGCCTTCGAGGCGATCATCGGTGCCGTCTATGTTGACGGCGGTTTCGAGACAGCCCGTCAAATGCTCTTGGCTCTGATGCGTGACGGTGGGACCCAGATGGAAGAGGTTCCGAATCTCGACAACCCGAAGGGCGATCTTCAGGAACACTTGCAGTCTTCCTCGCCTGATGCCCCACGATACGAGTTGCTGGATACATCAGGACCCGATCACGACCGGACATTTCGATGCGCTGTCCTGCATGGTGGCGTGGAGTTGGCTCGTGGCGTGGGTCGGAGCAAGAAGGCGGCGGAGAGTCACGCAGCCCTGCTGGCGCTCCAGAAGCTCAAGTCGGCCGCCGTGCCCCCCGTTCCCAAGCCTTGAGGGGAACGGAGGGACGAACACCGGTACTTATCGAGCCCCAGCGGGTGTTGCCGGGGTCGTTGTGGCCGTGGCGGCTGTCAGTTCAGCCAGACGTTTGGCCAGAGTCGCCTCTTGGATCTTCTTCGCCAGTTCGGGTTTCTCGGCGAGGGTCTTGCGTGCGGCATCCTTGCCTTGTCCGATGAGTTCACCCTGGAACTGGATCCAAGCGCCCTTCTTGTCGACGGTCCCGACATCCAGCGCCACGTCGAGCAAGGAACCTTCCTTGTCGATGCCATGGTTGAAAAAGATGTCGAACTCCGCCTCGGCGAATGGCGGGGCGACTTTGTTCTTCACGATCTTCACCTTCACATGGTTGCCGATGGCGGCGCCGGAGCTGTCCTTGATGGCCTCCTTGCGGCGGATGTCGATGCGGACGCTTGCGTAGAACTTCAGCGCCTTGCCGCCCGGAGTGGTTTCAGGGCTGCCGAACATGACGCCGACCTTCTCGCGCATCTGGTTGGTGAACAGGCAGGTGGTCTTGGCCTTGTTGAGGATGGCGGTGAGCTTGCGCAGGGCTTGGCTCATCAGACGGGCCTGCATGCCCATGGTGGCCATGCCCATTTCGCCTTCCAATTCAGCCTTCGGCACCAGTGCGGCCACCGAATCAACCACGATGATGTCGAGGGCGCCGGAACGGGCGAGCGTCTCGCAAATCGTCAGGGCTTCTTCGCCGGAGTCGGGCTGGGAGACCAGAAGTTCGTCGACGTTGACTCCGAGCTTCTTCGCGTAGGCGGGGTCAAGAGCGTGCTCGGCATCAATGAACGCGGCCACACCACCGGCCTTCTGGGCATTGGCGATGAGGTGTAGCATCAGCGTGGTTTTGCCGGAGGATTCTGGACCGTAAATCTCGACGACGCGTCCCCGGGGGACACCACCCACACCCAACGCCAGATCAATGGCCAAAGCACCGGTAGGAATAACTTCAATCGGTCGGGAAACTTGCGAGCCGAGGCGCATGATAGCCCCTTCGCCGTAGGCCTTGGTGATGGTGGCGATGGCGGAATCGAGTTCCCGCTGTTTGGCTGCGGAGATCTTGGGCACTTCAGCAGCGGCGGCGGTGGTCGTTTTGACCTCTGCGGGCTTGGTTTCGGTGGCGGTGGCTTTCTTTTCGGGGAGTTTTTCGGCCATAAGTAAGTCGGTTGGGATGAGTGGAAAAAGCTGGGTAGAGTCTGAGTGGGGTTGGGATCGGTTTTAGTGGGAGTGTGTCAGAGTCAGGTCGGTGTCTGGGTTGATGAGCCAGCGAGTGGCGAGGGTTTCGAGATCAGTGGTCAGCTCCCATTGGTCGGGAAGGTCGGATCCCACATGGCGGCGGTTGGCGCCTTTCAAGGTCATGCAGCCGGTGTTGTCGCCGATTCGGCCGATTTCGGCTAATTCATCGGGGGTCAGTCGGATGGCTTTCAAGGCGGCCAATTCATCAACCTTGGAACCGATCGCCCGCGCTGACTCGCCCAACTCTTGGATGAGTGTCGGGATCACGCAGTGGACGGCGGTTTGGTGCAGGTTCCAGGAACAGGCCAATTGCAATGGAGTGATGCCATGGCGTTGGGCAATGGGGCGCAGGGCCTCGAGTTTTTCGACAGCGGCCTCGACCCAGCCTGCCGGTCGGAAGGATCGGTGGTCGGACTGGCCGAAGCGGTGTCCGGGACGAACGTCGTCATGGAAAATGCCACCGTAATCCACCACGCGGGTGATGAGTTGGACGTTGTGGCGAAGCGCCGCCGGAAGAATCAGCCGACCGGGCCACGGTTCCAAGGGGCCCAGAATGATCATGGCCCAGTCGATGAGCGGGCCGAAGCGTTCAAAGCACTGGATGAGATCGAGGGTGAAACCATTGGCAGGGCCAGGCGCCACGCCCAGTGATCGAGTCAGGCCCGCATCTCGCAGGGAGGCCATGCCGTTCCAAACCCGGTCGCTGGTGTAGCCGGTGCGGTCGGGATTGTGCAGGAGGAGCAGGTCGAACTGGTCGACTTGGCATCGTTCCAGCGATTTCTCGGTGGCCATGCGCAGGTAAGACGCATAGTCGGCCGGCACACGCAGCCCCGGTTGGGTGAAGCGCGGGAACCCCTTGGCGCCATCGCGCCGTGCGGAATAAAAATCATGACCGATGCAACCCACGAGGCAGTAACTGTCGCGCGGCACCCCGGACAACGCCTGTCCTAGGAGGCTGTCTGCCTGACCGGATCCATAAACATCGGCTGTCAGGAAGGTGCGGATGCCTCGGTCCCAAGCCTGACGCACCATGGCGATCCACTGGCCGTCGTCCAGCGGTTGGCCGTAGTTCATAAACCGGCCCCCATTCCAGGTGCCAAATGCGGTCGGTGTGACGTCCATGTAGAAAGAGTTTCGGGACTTCCGATGCGGGGGGCCATTGAATTTTCCACCAACAACGCAGGGACGGTCTCGGGGTTTGAGTCGTGTGAAAAATGGAGGGACTGGAGTTAAGCCTCGTCGATCAGGCGTCGAGCCATGGATGGCCTTCAGGGATTCCATAGAATCTCCCCTTTGTTGGTCGTTGAACCTGCTGAGGCTGAAGTGATTCGGCGAACCCCTCCGTCGAGGAAGAGGACATTGGCTGCGCTTCGATGCGCTGTTCGGTGCAAGTTGCCTGGGCCGGCCACTGCGGCGCGCTGGGCGTTGTCGAAGAGCCAGACGGTGCGAGACGGCACAGGCACGGATTCGAGGCGCATTCTGCGGGAATCTCGACCGCTGCCATTGATGAAACGGTTGAGGGCGAAGTGAAACAGCAAATGGCCATTGCTGCGCCGCGGATTGGACGGGCAGAACCAGACGGGCGAACCCAGTGGAGCCAGGGCGTTGGTTCGCCACGGTCCTTCTTCGTGATAGGCGGGGATTCCCATCAACGGCGGCAAATCCGCGTACCAAGCGTTGCGGGTGGAAATGCCGTTGGGTGCCCCGTCGGCAGGCAGCCATCCGCCGGAATCGACCTCATAAAGTTGGGTGGCGATGCCCCATTGCTTGAGGTGTGAGAGACAAGTGCTGGAGCGGGCCGTGTCTCGGGTTCGGGCCAAGGCCGGCAGCAACAGCAAGGTGAGAATTCCTGCCACACTCAGAACGACCAGCAATTCGAGCAGAGTGAAAGCCCGGGCTGATGGGGGATCTGGGTGTATGGCTCTGCACCGAAGGTGGGTTTGGGATCCAGGAGGCGATGCATTCATGCGTCTGCTTCAGGATTCGCAGGACGCCCGACCAATCTTTCATTCGGAAGCGGATAATTCGGCGCATCTGCGCGCGTTTTTTTATGCGGCATCTGGGTGTTGTGAGCGCCAACTGGATGGCTTGATGCCGTGTTGAAGCCGGACTGTTGACAAAATGAAACCTCGGGCGCCTGAATCTTCATGTTACCCCACGCAGGCCCTTCAACTCAGGAAAACCATGCCTCTCTTCATTGCAAAGCCCTCAAAGGAATCCTTGTTCCGGCGGATTTCTGGATGGATTCGATCCGGAGTCGCCATCGCCGTCGTTGCATCGCTGAGCCTGTCCCTTCAGGCCAAGGTGCTCGACAACTTCAACGACAACACCAAGACCGGTTGGACCGATTTCACCTTTGTGCCCGACTTTGGTTTGCCGGCCGAAGCCGGGGGGCAGTTCCAATTCGCCCAACCTCCAGCTGGGCAGTCGATCTTCAGTGCCAGCCAGAAGACCTCGGAGCGCTTTGAACTTAGAGAAGGGCGGAGCATCGAGTACCGGGTTGATGTGATTAAAGGCGGTGCCAAGGATTCTTTCGCTATTCTGGCGTTCATCCCAACGGCCAATTCGCCGGGCACTCTCGGTGGTTATGGATTGGCCAAATCCACCACGGACATCCTCATCACCAAGGGCATCAACAAGTACTTCGCGGCCGATGATGGTCCGGCGGCCAACCTCAAGCAGGACAATGTCACCCTAGTGCTGAACCTGACAGTCAAGAACGGCAGCGTCATCGTGAATGCCAAGGTGTTGGACAAGGATGCCAACAACGCGGTGCTGTGGGAAAAGACCGTGGTCGATTCCGCTGCGGCCGATGTATTGGTCGCCGGCAA
>CAMATE010000194.1 GCA_945861075.1 Akkermansia muciniphila | reverse complement strand
CAGCAAAATGCTCGCAAAACGGTCGGCGCGGGTTTTGAACGGCTTGATGACCGAAGAGGGTCTCCAGGTTCGAGAGGGTCATGACCTTCGCGAGAGCCTCTCGTCGGCTCGAACCGTCTTTGATGAGTTGTCGCATGGCGGCAAAACACCGTTCGTAGCGCCCGGCATGATCGGGCCCGAGTTCACTCACCAGATCCAGCGGTCCCAGAATGGTCTCGGGCAGGAGTAGTGTTGCCAGCAGGCTTTCCAGTGTCTTGCGGCGTTCCGAAGGGGGCATGGGCTCGTGACCCAGGATTCGGCAAATGGCGTCCGGCGGGGTTGTTCTGCCCAGGTGCAGCTTCAATCGCGCGATGGCGATTTGGGCCGGATTCATGTCCACCGCATGGATGCGCGCCAGCGGCTGGCGTGCGAGTGGAACGACGGTCTCCCCTCCGGAGGCGATTATCACCACCACACCGTCAGGAGGCAGCGTCTCCGCGATTTCGCAGTCGAGTCGGGGATCTTCACGGACCTGTGCGAAGGCGAGGGGCAGGGTGGAGGCTTCAATGGCCCATGGGTCAGGTGCGTTCACGTTCGAAGAAGGCATGGAGACCGACAAAGAGGATGCCCGAGGCGAGCAAATCCACGGTGTAGTGCAAGCGCAAGACCACCGTGGCCGCGATCATGACCCCGGACGGGATGAGCATCATCCAAAAGCGCCCGTGAAACCGTCGCCAATCCCAGCCGAGCAGCATGAGCGTGATCAAGACATGCAGGCTGGGGAACGAATCATAGCGAGCGGCCATGGCGGCATTGATGCTGTCATTCCAGGCGGTGATGAGGCCGCCGGTGATGCCTTGCGGGAACAGCTTCGGAAAGGCCTGTGCCGGCGATGCGGCGGGCAAGGTGAAGTATCCGATGAATCCGATCCCGAAGGCCGTGAAGATCCGTCGTGAAAATTCCAGACGCCAAGTCGGACCTCGGAGCAGGGCGTCGACGCACGCCCAATGCAGGTAGACGTGGTAGCTGAGGTAGCCGGCACTGAAGAAGTCATTCGCCCAGGTGGGCAGGGTGCCGGTCCAGGGCCGGTGCAAAAAAGAATCAGCCGCGAGCAGTTCCCGGTGCCGCAACGGGATGCCGAGCTTTTCCACCAGCACCGAGGATCCTGCGTACAACGCCCAAGCGGCACCGTAGGCTGACAACAGTCGCAGTTTGTCTCCCGGCGCAGTGAACCAGAGGATGCTCCCATAAACTCCGAGGAATCCCCAAACCACCCCGGACAAACCCAGGCCTGCCAGCGCCGACTGGAGGCCCAGCGAGAGACCGATGACCAAGAACAACGCCTCGTGGACAGAGACACGACGCATCATTCCAACGGCTTCCTGGAACTCCGCCATCCCCAGGGACTGCGGCGGATGCTGTGGATGATGAACTCTTTCACGAACGAGCCGTAGGAGGCGATGTAGGGCGCGCCTTGTCGGCTCAATTCCGGCTTCAGGGCCGAGTGAATCTCCGGCAAATGATGCCAAGGCACCCCGGGATAAAGGTGATGCTCTAGGTGGTAGTTCTCATTGCACATGAAGAAGCGGACCCAAGGGCGGGTAAGAATGGTGCGGGTGCCGTGCACGGCGTCGCTGGCCTGTTCGAGCAACGTGTGCTGACTCATGCCTCGGATGTTCACCATCGTGTTGATGAAGAGCATGGGGATCAGCCAACCGTGCAGCAGCCACATTGTCGGGATCAGGCTCAAAGCCAGACCCCCTAGGAGCAATGTGGCTGATAGTTCCGCCGCGATGCCGATCCGATCACGAGTCGTGCCCTGTTTGAACCCGAGGAAAGGGATGGCAGCGATGTACACCGGATAACCCACCAGCAGGCGCAGCCAATTCATGCAGAAGACCAACCACGACCAGCGTGTGTAGTTCGCGTAATGATCCGGATCGCCCTCGTCTCCCAAGTGTTGGTGATGTCCCAAATGAAGCACCCGGTAAGCCGAGAAATTTTGCAGCACCGGCAGGGCGCACAGGGAACCCAATACCGCATTCAGGATGCGATTCTCCATCAAGGTGCCGTGGACGGCCTCGTGGGTGAAAAGACTGATGCCATGCAAGGAAGCCGCCGCGAGCAAGTAGACCGGTAAGTTGAGCAGAAACGGCCACAGTGAATTCGCCTGAGTGGCGACCGTGATGGCTCCGGCGGCACTGCCGATATAAATCAGGACGAACACCCCAACCCGTGCCAGATGCCGCCCAGCGGACCGCTCATGACAGCGGCGCAGGACATCCGGAGACAATCGGAGGGAGGTCGGCACATTCATGGCTTCAATCGTGCCTCCCGCCACAAATCGTCATACAGCCGATCGAACACATGCAGTCCGAGATGGACGCCTTCTTCGACCGCTCGACGCCGTTCACCGCCGGATTCCCAGGCATCGTTCACGACCTGGAAAAAATCCGCCGCATGCCGTCGGTCGATTTCGGCGTGCAGCGTGTAGTGGACGAGTCGCTTCCGGTCGATCCATCCCCGATTGACCACTGCCTCGCCGATGAGGGCGGAGAGGTCGGCGAAGACATACTCGATGACTCCGAGGCATCCGAAGGCCGTCTCCACGGGTTCCATCAAGCACGTGCCCATGAGGCTGGTGTTGAAGGCACGCACGGAGGGGCCTTCGCGGTCCAGGCCGCCGGGCCCAACGGCACCCAAGGTTTCCAGAAAGCGCACAAAGGTCCGATCATGCGACAGGGCGGGATCCATCCGGCTTCCGTCTTCAGCGCTGCCGTGTTCCTCCATGAGGTTGTGGATCAAACCCTGCCGCAGCGATGAACTCGGTTGGCGTGCCATGAGCGCTGCCATGGGGCGTGAAAAGTAGCGCACGGCGAAGAAGAATTGCCGTTGAGTCGAGGCGAATTGCTCTCGGCTCATCTCACCATTTACCAGACTGCGGAAGTAGGTGTTCTGCGAGATCGCCCGCCCATTGGCCTGCTCATGCACCCAAGTGATCATCTCAGCCGTGAGTTTGCGCCCCCACTGACGGTCTGGCCAGAGGCATTCACCCCGACCCTTTCACCCTCTGCGGAGAAGTTTGGATTGAGGATTCTCGATTCGGCGCTCTCATTCCGTCAGGAGAATCCACCATCCGGAGTGCGCCGTGTTCGCTGCCTTTGACGAGCGTTTTTCTGCGCTCAAAACATGGCTGCCGTTGGGTTTTCAAGTGAGCCGCATGAACCTTTCTCAATTACTGCACTCCCTGTCCGATTCGGAGCGGGATTTCATCGCGGGGCTCGACTATGGGGCGGATCGTGAGGCGCATCGGAGAGCCTTGGATACCGTGATCGAGCAAGCGGGTGAAGTGGACTTCGAGGCCCAGGGTTCTTGGTTTCCCTATGAGGTCATCGAGCTTGGCAAGAATGGGCTGCAGCAGGGGCATGAGCGAGAATTTGCCGCGTGCCTAGGGATCGTCTTGCGCAACATCGAGACAGGCCGGGATCTCAGCAACGATTTGGAGTATATCCTGACACAACAGTATGAATCCGTTCAGAAATTGCCCCCCGAGTTGCGAGCATTGATGGATTCGTTGATCGAGGGGATTCTGAGCAGATCCGAAGCAATGGATCCGCCAAGTGGCGGCCCTGACGAGAAACGGGTCGATGAACGTTCGGTGTAGCATACGATCCCATGATGGCACTGCGTTGGAGTGCTTGTTGTTCGACCGACAAAGATGAATCGGATCGCCTCAATCCGAAGAGCTCTGACCTGGTGGCTGTTTGCGCGTGGTGAACACGAGGTTTCCACCTTCGAGGTCATCCTGTGGTGGGAGAAGCGTCGTTTTCCCTACAATCTCATCGTGGGCGTTGCCGGATTATTCACCTGCGCCGTGACGGTGGCGGTCATAGCGTCAGACAAGTTTGGAGAACCGCTGAGTTTGCCGGACCCGCCCATTTTTGCGGTCCTGGCCGTGATCGCCTACGGAGTTGGAGCGAATATTTGCTACACCGGCGGATGGATTTCGGAAGTCATGGTCCGCAAGATTTGGCAGGAGAGAACCGGGGCATTCGGGCCGATTGCTTTCACTCTCGGGATCGTTTTTTCCTTCCTCATCACGCTCGCACCGGCCGCCCTTTTCAGCGTTTTGTTGATAGTGCGACTGTTGCTTCGGTGAACCCGGCACCCAATGTCCCCAGGTTGAAGGAGAGTCTGACTTCCATGGCTAAGCCACGGGACCACGCCTGGCCAATATCACTAACCATGACGACCTACACCTGGCATCCACAGCAGAGGCGATGGCGTTACGCTTTTGCATTCGGAGCGATGGCTCTCGCGGTCCTCGTGTGGCTTTCCACTGTGGTTGAGACAGAGTTGTGGCCGCGTCTACTTGCTTCAGCTTTCGCGCTTGGCGCGGTTGCGCTGCTCATCGACCAAGACACGCGAGTCGACACCGAGGCGCACTGCATTGTCCGGGAGGGGCGTTTGTTCGGGTGTTTTCGCGTTTGGCTGCGGCGTCACTCTTTGAGCGACTTCACAGGCGTAGCCATGCAGAGGCAGTCCGACCCAGAGGGCGACACGGTGTTTGTTGGCCTGAGACGGCGGAGCGGTCGTTTCATGGCCGTTCGCTATTTTAACGCTGGCACTGGGGAGGTGAGCGTTGAGGCCGAGCGAATGGCTCGGAGCCTGGCAGACTCGGCCGGATTGAAATTTTCTGAGGACTCACTTTAACGTCAGAGGGGGTGTTGCTGCGTATCCCTCAACGGGGGAGGAGCCACCATCAATTTGCCGTTGGTTGAACAAGCCCGGGAAAGATTGCATTGATCGGCTGACTGGAACTCGGAAACGGACCCAACGTCCCCGGTCCTGCTCTTCGAGGGCACCTACACCCGGGAGTTCTCGGGCAACGCAGTCGCCACGCCGCGCCACGACTACAACCAGATCCTCTATCGCCTGGATCTCGACGATCCCCGCCTCCGCCCCGCTCAAATCGACACCGAAAAGCCGTTGTGACGCT
Organism: Akkermansia muciniphila; assembly: GCA_945861075.1. Lineage (GTDB taxonomy): Bacteria > Verrucomicrobiota > Verrucomicrobiia > Limisphaerales > UBA9464 > SXXZ01. The sequence goes on along the minus strand of CAMATE010000194.1, from coordinate 1,754 downwards.
CGGCGGTCCATGGCCTTCAGGTTTGCAGTGAATCAAATTCGGAAATCGTTCCCGGACCCCGTTTCCGTTCCCTGATTTTGACCGCTGCTGCTTGAAGATCGAGCAGGTCGCCCAACGACCGCAGGATCCACCGCATCGCCACTCGCATATGGGTCCTCCGTGTCGGTCCTCCGTTGCCACTCCGTCGCTGAGCTTTTACCTTCGGAAGTCAGGTGCCATTGATACCCGTCCACGGCGTTGACGTGAGGACACCGCCGTCGCAGGCGGATTTCGACCCGTTTGGCGGTTGCCTGGATGCTCAGAGCGCGTGGCGCAACTTCGGTGGCCTCACTTTGGAAGAGGCCTATGTCCGGTTTTGCTCGGCGCCTGAAGTTTTTCAAGAGGACTTCATGTTCATGGGATGCAGGGCATTTCACTTCTATTTCCCGGTCATCGACGAGTACCTCCGGGCAGCGCCCGCCCCTGGAGTGCGGGATGATCGCGAGGCAAGGATTCTTGCAACTTGCATTGCGCTCCAGTTCGAGTGGCACGGTGCCACGATTTCATCAGAACTGAAGCACCGCATTTCTCACCTCTGCGCGTTTGTGCGGTCGCATCTCAATCAGTACGCGGAATCTCCAGAAGACCAGAAAGCCATCGACGGTGTTTGGGGCAAGCTGGAGGAGAAGCTTCGATGAGATTGCCGAACAGGCTGAAGCCAATGTGGGCGAGTGCTGTTTGTTCGCCCAAGATCGTTGGGGTTTACCCGGTCACGGATCCCACTGGACTCAGCGCTGGTCGGTAGGAAAGGCTGAAACAATGGCCAGTGAGCAATTCAAGGTTGGGGACAAGATTCGGGTGATTGGCTACCGGCCGGGCAAGTATCCTCCGGGCTATGTGGACGACATGGGGACCGAAGAGCTTTTCAAGAGCTTGGTCGGGCGTCGGTACACCATCCGGGGTTTCGATGATTTCGGCCACATTGAGCTTCACCCCAAGCGCAACCACGTGGTCTGGATTGAGGCGGACCTTGTAAAGCTTGTATCAGCGTCACGATGACGCCGCCCAACGACAAGGCACTCTCCGGACTATTGGCTCTGTCCAGGGTCGCCTGAGGCCCAAGGTAGCCATCGCCGACCTCGGTAGGCGTCGACGGATGTCGGCGGTCATATTGTTACGGCTGAGACCGGTGGCCAACCGGCAGGTATGCCGTGAACTGATGCTCGGGGCATCTCGACAAATTCCGTTTGTTGAATGAGGGCCGGCCTTTTAACGATACGGACACGCTGTGTCTCACCGGCTGTCAGCCGGCAACAAAGGTCATGTTCCGATTTTTCCCAATTCTTCTGATTCTCATCGCTCCAGTGATTGGATGGCGGATCGGTTGTCTGCTCCGCTCCCCAGTGGCCGCAGGGCGTCAGAATCCAATGAGTCCGGGATTGTTGGTTGGCACTCTTCCTTTTGCCCCGTTCGCTTTTATCTGCCTAGAGGGGGGTTTCCGGGCGGCGTTTCTCGCCTTCCTGGGCCTGCTGGTTTTGTTTGCCCACATTTCAGCCAAGAGAGTGGCAACATGATTTTGCCGTCGACCACCGTGGTATCCGCTGAATTCGACGAACCGATGATCACTCTTTCGGTGGGTCTCCGAAGTGAGCCCGCCACGAGGCGTAGGCGGCGGCATCCTCCAGCATGGCATCAATAGTGGCGATGAGTGGTTCAGCACGCCAGATGCCGGAGAAGACGGCGCGGTCGCCAATGTCGCTTTCGATGACAAATGC
>CAMATE010000193.1 GCA_945861075.1 Akkermansia muciniphila | reverse complement strand
GGTGACACCAAAGCCTGCGATCAAGTACATGATCACAAACAAGATGACATCCAACGGGCGGAGAATCTTGTTCCACGCAAGCACCGCTGCCGTCATGAAACCGATCCAAGGCACAAGGACTGCCACCAGAGTGAAAATCTGGGTGCGGCGAACGCCCGCGCTGGGGGCTGATATTGGAGGCTGACTGGTCACTTGTATGGAAGCTGCCGATGCAGGAATGGGAAAACGAGACTTTTTCCCAAAATTATCCACCCCTCTTTTGCTCAGTTAAAGCAATTCAGGGAGAGGACTCCTCGGCTTTTAGGTCAAAATCGCCGCAAAACCGGCCCCTCGGCCAGCCCAATGACCTTGAAAAGACTGGGCTGACGTGACGGGTTCCTTCGCAAGATGCGGAGAGACCAAGGAGGAGGTCGTGCTGAATCCTTCGCCAAAGAAGGCCCACCAGCACGACTGATCCGCCTCCAAGCGTTCAGACAGTGGCCGCCGTCGGATGCACCCACGGGCCGCGATAGGGCCGGGCCATCAGACCATTGGCCTCGGCGTCCCCGACGATGGATTGGGTCTTGGGATCCCAGCGCAGGGTGCGTCCGCCGAGTTGCTGCGAGAGATTGGCCAGAATGCAGGAGGACGTGGAAATGTGCCCCTGCTCAATGTCCGCCACCGGCTTGGCCCCGCTCTTACGGCAATCCAACAAATTGCGCATGTGACCGCGGATGGCCGGAGCGCAGTGCTTCTCGAGATCCTTCTCGGTCTGATCCTCCGGATACTGCTCGAGTTCCATTCCGACCTCTTTGTGCACCGGATTGCCGGGGCCCTGAGGCGTGTAGTCGTAGCCGTAGACACTGGCCTTGAGGGTACCCTTGTCGCCGTAGAAGGTCGCACTCCAAGGGTACTTGGGATCGCCGCCCTCACCCCAGGTGCGGTGGGTCCAGCGTACCTGCAGATTGCCGAAGTCAAAGGTCGCCGTCTGCGTGTCGGTGATGTTGGCCCGGCTGGCCTTGTCCACCAGGATGCCGCCATTGGAACTGACGGAGACGGGCCATCCGAGGTCCATCATCCAGCGGACCATGTCCAGCATGTGGATGCACATGTCACCGACGATGCCGTTGCCGTACTCCATGAAGGCTCGCCATCCCCGCGGATGCACCATCTTGTTGTAAGGCCGCATCGGGGCCGGGCCGGTCCACATTTCGTAGTCCAGCCATTCCGGAGCGGTGGTATCCGGGGCGCTGGCCAGTGTGTCGCGGGCTCGCATGTGCCAGTAGCAGCAAATTTCCACGTGGGCGATGTTGCCCAATTTGCCCTCGCGCAAAATACGATCGCGGGCCTCGATGAGGTGGGGCGTGCTGCGGCGCTGGGTGCCCACCTGCACCGTCCGGCCGTATTTCCGGGCGGCCGCCACCATGGCCTGACTCTCAACGATATCCACGCCCGTCGGCTTCTGCACATAAATGTCCGCACCGGACTTGCAGGCCTCGATCATGGGCAACGCGTGCCAATGATCGGGGGTTCCAATGAGCACCACATCCAAATCTTTCTCCGCCAGCATCTTCCGGTAATCACCGTAGGTCCGGGGCTGCTTGCCCGACTTCTGCCGCTGGGCGACCAAAGCCGCCGCGTCGGTCAGCATGCGGCGGTCGACATCGCACAGCGAAACCACGTCCACCGGGGCGACTTGAATGAGTCGCAGCAAATCGCACTTGCCGTACCAACCCGTGCCGATCAAGCCCACCCGCAGGGCTTTGTCCTGGGCGAAGGTCGTGGGAACAAAGGTCGCGGCCGACAAGGCTGCGCCCGTCTGGAGAAACTTTCGGCGTGTCATGGGCTTGTGCTAGACGGTTGTGCCCGCCAACTCAAGCCCGCTCCCACGATTCGCCTCGGTCACCCTCTCTCTCCCGTTGAACCCACCCGCACTTTGAACCTGTCACTCTATTTTGATCTCACAACATATCATCCCATCAGGATTGATTGATTTGAATCTTGATTCTCGACCTGAACCTCCCACACTCCGACCCAATGATTCGCCACATCCACGAGATCCACCGGGAGAACGCCGGACGGGGCCGTCCTTCGTATTCCATCGAGTTCTTTCCGCCCAAGACCGAAGAGGGTGAGCGCACCTTGCTCGAGAAGACCCTGCCCACCCTGATGACCGCGCGTCCGGACTACTGCTCCGTGACCTACGGTGCCGGCGGTTCCACCCGGGAGAAGACCCTGGGCATCGTCGAGCGCATCCAGCGCGACTTCGATTTGACGACGATGATGCACCTGACATGCGTCAACGCCAGCAAGGCGGAACTGGGCTCCGTCATCGAAGAGGCCAAGACCCGAGGTGTGCGAAATATTCTGGCACTGCGCGGCGATCCGCCGGGAGGTTCCGGCGACTGGGTACAAACCGAAGGCGGCTTCCGGTATTCCTCGGAACTCGTGGCTTACTTGCGGGAGTTGGGCGGCGTGAGCATTGGCACGGCCGGCTTCCCGGAGGGGCACATCGCTCAAACGGCCGGCAAACATCAGGATTGGCAGCATCTGGCCGACAAGATCCGTCAGGGAGCGCAATTCGTGGTGACGCAGTTGTTCTTCAACAACGACGACTATTTCGCGATGCGGGATCACCTCAATCAAACCCTCGGCGTGGATGTGCCTTTGATTCCCGGGCTGTTGCCGGTGGTGGCCCGCAACCAAACCAAGAAATTCACGGCCCTGTGCGGCGCACGATTGCCGGAACGATTCCTTTCCCGTCTCGAGGCCCTGGGTGACGACGATGCGGCCGTCACGGCGTTCGGAATCGAGTATTGCACGCAGCAAATCCAAGATCTCATCCGGGGCGGCGCTCCGGGGGTTCACTTCTACACCCTGAACAAGGCCCACTCCACGGTTGAGATTCTCAAGAATCTGGGTCATGCCTAATTTCAGGAACATGAATCAACCCAGCCCAATAATCCGTGCCGTTTGCCTATCCCTGCTACTCATCCAGACCGGACTTCTCCGACTCCAAGCCGAGTCTGAATGGCGTCCGTGGGTGGAAAAAATCAACGCACGACTCGTCGACACGCTGACCCCGCAGCAGCAGTCCCATTGGGGCAAGCCTCCGGTGAAGACCTCGGACGGCAAAAACGCGTGGGTGGAATCCATCGAGCGACAAGTGGTGGTGAGTGACACCACCACTGAATTGTGGTCCCGCATCGCCTTGGCCATCGGCCGGGATGCCTCGTGCCCGGGTTATTTGACAGAATTCCTGCGCCGGTGTGCAGACGCTCCAAACGGTATGGCCGCATTGCCGGATCCTTCCGAAATTCCCAGCAAGAAGGCCAAAAAGCCGATCGTCGATGACCGCAACCAGCAACTGACGGCCTTCAACCAACTGGCGGCCACGCTTATTTCCGCGGAACTGGTCCGACCCTCGATCGTCCCGCCAGACGGCGCATCCAAGGACGCTGCACGACTCACCGATGCCCAAGCCCGTGAAGTGCTGCTGGAAGGCACCCGATTGGCAGCCCGCAGCGGTTACACTTCCGAAGCCCTTCAAAGCCTGCTGACCGCCTTGCCGGCCGGAGCCCCTTCTCCGGTTTGGGTGAATGCCTTCCTACCAGCCCAGACGCGGGGTGCGGCCTTGGCCAAGGAGATCAAAAAGGTCGAACGCAAAGCGACAGGCCGGTGACATCCGGCTCAGGTTGATCGAAGGCTTTCGAACTCTCGAGTTCCCGAGCGGTACAGCAGTGGTGATGGAAGAGATTCGAGCTCTCCCAGAGGCTTGGATCCCCGCGACACAGAAGAAACTTTGCCTTCAGCCTTGCCGTAGAGGCCACCATCCCGTATCACTTTGCGCCTACGGATCGCGGGGTGGAGCAGCCCGGTAGCTCGTCAGGCTCATAACCTGAAGGTCCTAGGTTCAAATCCTAGCCCCGCAACCAACTTTCAGGCCGTTTTCCTTCGGGACGACGGCCTTTTTGTTTAGCCCGTTAGTCTCATAACGGCTAACAGACCCGCCCTGGCAAAATCCCTAGAGAGTCCCTCAGATTTCGAATTCCATTGCCCCCTCCACTCGCTGGGCGTTGGTTTGCCAAAGACTGTCACGCCACACCTGAGGGACGCGCCTTCCTGGCAGCCGATATCGATGCGCGAAAGAAACTCCTCAACACGATCCTGAGGCAAATCCATGTCTTCGATTTGGTGATCCGGGGCCTGGCTGCGTCACCGACGAATGAACTCGATGAAGACATCATCCTGGGCCAACTGGCCCTGACGTTTCCGAGAGAACGCCCGAAACGCATTTTGCACACCCTCGTCTCGTGGGCTCGCTACGCCGAACTCTTCCGCTACAGCGCACCGCGTCGGGTATTGCACGGACTCAAAGTCGAAGTGCCCCCATCGCTTGAACGCGAATCGAAGGGAACGTCCGAGTCGAATATCTCCGGTGTTCAAGAAGGCATCGCCACCGAACCGGCGACGGATCAGAATGAGCCGCAATGACACCGCTGGAGCGCGTCCTCAATTCGCCCTGGAGCTTCTTCAAGATCGCTGGAGCCACCACGGTCGATGCCACGCTGCGCTACTTGATCTTCGCGGGGATTGGTTGGGTTCTGGGGTATTGGTGGTTTCGGCAACGCTGGGCCCATCGCAAAATCATTCCCCACTTTCCAGGGTCTGCCGATATCCGACGGGAAATCCGCTATTCCTTGCAGACTTTGTTCATCTTCGGATTGGTCGGAGCCAGCACCATCCTGGCGGCGCGGTCCGGTTGGACTCAGATGTATTGGCAGATCAACCAACACAGCATCGTTTGGTTCTGGGGCAGCATCGCCTGCACGATCGTACTGCATGACACCTACTTCTATTGGACGCATCGGATGATGCACCATCCGCGGCTCTTCGCGGTATTCCATCGGGTGCACCATCTCTCCAATAACCCCTCGCCTTGGGCGTCCTACTCCTTCGCGCCGGCCGAGGCGGTGGTGGAGGCAGGCATCTTTCCGCTGGCCGTGCTGGTGATGCCCATCCACCCGGTGGCCTTCACGATCTTCATGCTGTGGCAGATTTTCTTCAACGTGATGGGACATACCGGCTACGAGTTCTATCCGAGATGGCTCATGGACTCGTGGTTGGGCAAGTTCATCAACACCCCCACCAACCACATCATGCATCACGAGAAAATGCGGGGGAACTACAGCCTTTATCTCAATGTGTGGGACCGGCTCATGGGCACGAATCATCCGGAGTACGAGTCCCGCTTCCGCGAAGTCACTTCCCGCCCCAAGGCCATGGCGACCCAGTGAGTTGGCCTGAGGGAGCGCCCACCGGCCTCCGGCTCCGATCCCGCAGCAGCGGCGGTGAGAGTCACTCGGCCAGGCAATACAGGAAGCGCTCGCCGCGTAGGTAAATTTCCCGGTCCACCAAGGCCGGTGAGGCGCTGAAGGAATCTTCCAGCCGATTCACCGCCAACACCGCGTTTTCGAACGCCTCATTCCCGGACGGATGCTGGAGGACTACGGTCGTTCCATCGCGACCGGTGATGTAAATCCGGCCCGCGGCTCCGACCGGCGAGGCAAAGATGAAGTCGCGGATGCCTTCCAGGCGCAGCAGTTCTCCCCGAAGTTTCCCGGTGGTCGGATCCAGACGCACGAGTACGTTCTGGTTGTGCCTCAGGTGGTACAGCGTGTCGTCGTACAACAACGGCGATGCCACGTAAGGGGTCAGTCGATTCATCCGCCACAGCACGTGATCGGAGCCGCTCACATCACCACGCGCCCCGGATAACCGCAGCGCCAGCATGGCCTGGGTGTAGTAACTGTTGCCGGCGATGAGGGTTCCGCGGTGAACGACGGGCGAGGCCACCACGTTGTCGGTGAGACCTGCGCATTCCCAAATCAAGGCACCGGTGGCCAGGTCGTACCCACGAACCCGCCGGGTGGCGCTCACGATCACCTGGGGTTTGCCATCGACGTCAACGACGATGGGTGTGGACCACGAGGTCTTCTCGTCGCGGGCGGTCTTCCATCGGGAGGCGCCGGTGCGGGCATCGAAGGCCTGGATGAATGATCCGCCCTCGTGGTCCCAGTTCACCACCAGCAGACCACCGTGGACCACCGGGGAACTCCCCTCGCCATGGGCATGCAAGGTGTTCATGCGGCCGAGGTCCTTGCGCCAGCGAATCCGGCCGTCGGCCTCCAGGCAGTAAAGCCCGCGGGAACCGAACAAGGCGTAAATGGCTTGTCCGTCGGTCACCGGGGAATGGGACTCCGGGCTGCCGGTGGTGTGCCCGCCTTCATGGGGCCAGTCCTCGCGGACGACCGTCTTCCAGGCCAGCCGGCCGTCCTTCCGGAACACCGACTGCACGGCGTATTCATGACGATGGGTGACCGGCACGCTGTCGTGCACACCCGGGGCCTGATCGAAGACGGGCTTCTGGGCCTCGCCCACGGGAAGCGCCGTCATGACCACCACGCGATCCCCAAGGATGATGGGAGAGGAATGCCCCTTGCCCGGTAGCGGAAGCTTCCAGCGAACGTGGTTGGTTTCACTCCACTGCAAGGGCGGCTGGGCCGTCGGCGACACACCCGTGGCCAGCGGCCCCCGCCATTGGGGCCAGGCCAGCGCAGCACCCTGGCCCGGCGCCTGGGCGGCCCGTGGCTCTGGGGCATTCGTGGCCGCTTCGGCGCACAAGAGGCCGGTGCCAGCGGCTGCGACCAGGATCCAAGACCACCACTGTCGGCAAGCCTCTAGCCACGGACCTCTGAGCATCATGCACGAGGTGTAGCCCGCCCCGGC
>CAMATE010000192.1 GCA_945861075.1 Akkermansia muciniphila | reverse complement strand
GAACGATGTAATCGCGCACCAGCGGATCCACATGGATGGTGTTCACCAGCGTCTGGTACGCGGAGATCTCCTCGGGCTTCACCACCGAATCGATGGAAAGCTGCGGACGGGTGCTGGCCATGCGGTCGAGGATGATCAATTCCTCTTCGGCCGACGGATAGCCCACCACCACCTTCAACATGAAACGGTCCATCTGAGCCTCGGGCAAGGGATACGTCCCTTCCTGCTCGATGGGATTCTGGGTGGCCAACACCAGGAACGGCTCCGGCAAGGGCCACGTCTTATCGCCAATAGTCACCTGCCGCTCTTGCATGGCCTCCAACAACGCCGACTGCACCTTGCTCGGGGCGCGATTGATTTCATCGGCCAGCACCAAGTTGGCGAAAATCGGTCCCTGCCGGGTGGAATACGTTCCCTGCACCGGATCATAAATGAGCGTCCCAGTGATATCGCCCGGCAGCAAATCCGGCGTGAACTGGATGCGGGAAAACTGGCAGTCCGTGGCCCGGGCCAGAGCGCTGACGCTCGCGGTCTTGGCCAGACCCGGCAAACCCTCGAGCAAAATGTGTCCGCGCGCGACGAGTCCGACCAGAAGCCGGTGAACCAATTCCTGCTGTCCCACAATCACCCGCCCGATCTCCGTCCGGACCCGACCCAAATGTTCGCTGGCAGCACGGTACGGCGCGAGGGATGCAGAATCAGGGGTGGAACTCATGGCGGATTCGATTGGCTGCAAACAATCAATGAACCGGCCTTGAAGTCCAGCCTGTCACCGAACTTTCGCCGAACCAAAACCGGATCCAGACCCCCGCCCAACCCGTTCCAATTTCGACAAGCAACCAGAATGCTCTGGCCCTGAGTGCCGGGTCCGGTTCCTATCTGTCCCCAAGCATGAACTTCGTTCGTTGGCTCACTCTTTCGACTCTGGCCGCATCGGTGGTCTGGGGTGCTGAGGCTCCATCCATCGAGGGGGCCATGGCCTTCATGCGCAAGGGGGACTCCACCAACGCCATTGCCACCCTGAGCGCCTTCCTGAAGGAGAAGCCCGAGGATGTGCGGGCCTGGCACTTGCGGGCCCAAATGCGCGGTCTGACCGGTGATGCCGAAGGGGCCATCTCCGACTTCGGCGAAGCGATTCAGCGCAATCCCAAGTCCCCCTATCTGGCCGAAGAGCGCGGAATGCTGCTTTTCCGACGCAACGAGATCGAAAAGGCCCTCATTGATTTCGATCGCGCCAACGAGCTGGACTCCCGCATGGCGCCACAGAATTGGCAGCGTGGCATCGCACTCTATTACGCCGGACGCTTTGGGGACGGACGCCGTCAGTTCGAACTGCACCAGACAGTCAACACCGCCGACGTGGAGAACGCGGTCTGGCATTTCCTCTGCGTTGCCCGCGAAAAGAACGTCGAGACTGCCCGCGCCCAATTAATTCCCATTCAGGGGGATGCCCGCGTCCCGATGAAGGAAGTGCATCGACTTTTTGCAGGAAACGCGACGCCGGCCGACGTCATGAAGGCCGCCGAAGAAACTCCGGCCGAACCCCGGACCAAGCAAAAGCACCTCTTCTACGCCCGGCTTTATCTGGGACTTTATTTTGAGGCGACCGGGGACAAGACCCGCGCTGCCGAACACATCCGCACGGCGTCCGACATGGCTCCGCGCGACGACTACATGGGTGATGTCGCCCGTGTCCACGCCCGCCGATTGAAAGAATGAACCCTCCTCCGAATCCCTCGTCCGATTTCAGCAATGGTCCACGCCGTGGACCCGACCGCCCGCCGGGTGGTGCCCGATTCTTTCAAAAACGTCGTCCCTTCGGCCAACGTCAGGATGCCCCTCCTCCCCGGGGTCCACGTCCTGATACACGTTCTGGTCCACGTTCTGGTCCACGTTCGGGTCCACGTCCCGGTCCACTTCCGGGCACTCAACCGGATCAGCGGAATCCGTCGCAACGACCCGAGGTCCGGCGCCCCCAGCCTCAGCGCGAAGAACTGGCCGACGAACCGGGAGGAATTCCGCCCTCCCAGATGACTCCGTTGCAATTGGCTGCGCGCATCGTGAGTCGCTCGTCCGTCGACAATCCCGCCGACATGGTCTTGCGTCAGACCTTGTTCCGCCGTCGAGGGCTTTCGCCATCCGACACCACCTGGGTCAGCCGGGCCGTCTTCAGCTATTTCCGTTGGGAACGTTGGTTGGCAAGCGACCGTCCTCTGGAATCCCGCATCGAGGATGGGATGCGCCTGGCGGCACGATTCGCTGCGGACCCGAAAGCCTTTTCCAACGATGAGCTGGTGCGCAATACCCTGCCGGAATGGGCGGCGGCTCACATGCCCATCACACCGGAGCTGGCGCGCGCCTTCCAGCGGGAGCCTCAGCTCTGGCTCCGCAGCCGACCTGAATTTTCCGAAGAACTGGCCAACCGCCTCCGCGATGTCCAAGCCGGCCCCTTCCCGGATGCCTACCAGTACTCCGGCCGGGAAGACCTCTTCCTCGATCGTGGCTTTCAAGCAGGTCAGTTTGAAATCCAGGACGTGGCTTCCCAAGCCGTGGGCCGTATTTGTGCACCACGCAACGGCGAGGTCTGGTGGGATGCCTGTGCCGGCGAAGGTGGCAAAACGCTGCACCTCTCCGCGCTCATGGGTGGCAAGAGCCTCATCTGGGCCAGCGACCGCGCAGGGTGGCGTCTGGATCGCCTGCGTCAACGGGCTGGAAGGGCCAAGTGCTTCAACTACCGGGCCGTTCACTGGGATGGATCGGAACACCCGCCCACCAAGACCCGCTTTGATGGCGTTCTCCTGGACGCCCCCTGCTCCGGCTTGGGCACCTGGGGTCGCAACCCGCACTCCCGATGGACCACCACGGTGCAGGATGTTGAAGAACTCGCGGCCATCCAGCGGCAGTTGCTGCAAAATGTGGCCGACTCCCTCAAGCCGGGCGGACGCCTGATTTACGCCGTGTGCACCCTGAGCCACGCCGAAACCTCCGGAGTCGCCGATTGGTTCACGCAAGAACGCAGCGATTTTGATACGCTGGCCGTGGTCAATCCGTTTCAGCCGGATGAACCTCCGGTCACCCAGCTGCACCTCTGGCCGCAAGACACCGCCGGCAACGGCATGTTCATCGCCGCCTGGAAGAAGCTCTAAGTAGTAACGACCGAGCTCACTGAATCGTACCGGCTAACGGGCAGGACGCTCCACTCGGCTGGAGCGTCCACTTTCTGGGGCTTTGGCCAGAATCCCGAGCCCTGGGCCAAGACTCAGGCCTTGAGCCCCAAACCCAGGCTCTCGCGGCAGAAGCGGAGGCTCTTCTCCAGCTCATCGCGCTGCCGCTGCTTGTCGCCGCCATCGTACTGATCCATCGCCTGACCGCGACGAGCGACGGCCAAGAATCGGGCGAATTCGACGGCGGACTTCTTGGGGAAGGCCTCCCAGAAAGAGTCCTGATAATAGGGGAATTCGACAGCAAATCCGCCGATGGTCTCGATGTTCACCGCCACACCCGGGCACAGTTGCGCGTACCGATCGAAATACCGATTCAAGTCCACACAGCCGCCGTCGCCCATCGCCGTCCACTGCACCTTGCACCCCTTGTCGGTCTGCCAAATGCGCGAGTCCCGCAAGCTGGTCGTGATCGCGTAGGGTCCGAGCTTCTCCAGGCTGTCCAAGGGATCTTCGAGAGTCCAAGCCGCATTGCCGGAGTCCATGTTGGCTCCGACAAACTCGCGACCGGCTCCTTCGATCAAGGTGATCAATTCATCGGCCGTCATGTCGCCTGCGTGATTTTCCACCGACACTTTCACGCCCAAATCCAGGGCCTGATTCCGGCAGGCCTTCAAGACCTTGACCGTGTCGGCGATCCGCGCCTCGATGCCACCCGGAGTCCGACGATCGTCGCGTGAACCGAGCACCACGCGGAAGGCCGGGGATCCCACCGCCTTGGACAAGCGCAGCCCCAAGGACAGGTGTTCCTCGGCGGTGCCCCAGTCCTTTTTGAACGACTTGGAAGTCGGACAAATGCTCCAGGAACCCAGCAGGATTTCCACCCCCTTGTCGGCGGCGTACTTGCGCAGTTCTGACGCGGCCGAGGTTTCCGACGAACCCAGTCCGGCCAGGTCCGTGATGAAGAGCGTGTCGAGCTTCAAGCCGGCCGCGTAGTCCACCAACTCACGCCCCTTCCATCCCCAAGCCCGGACGGCGAAGTTGTCGATACCCAGCTTGATGCGATTACCCGAGGCATCTCGACGTGCCGGAACAGCGGCCGAAGCGATGGGGGCCACGAGAGCAGAGGCGCCAGCCACAGTGGCGGCCGTAAGGAAGGTGCGGCGATTCATGGTGTGGCGGGAGTTTTTCCCGGGATGCCACACTTTGGCCAGAGCGGAAACACACCCACTTCAGGAGAGGTGGCTTGGCCGGAATCGCTCCAGCTCAGGGCTGAGGCGGAATGGCGGAGGAATCGGTTGCCTCCGGCAATCCATAGGCCTCGGCCAAGCGACGAGCCATGCGCGCCTCGGCTCCAGAGCTACCGAACCACCACAGCAGGTACAACCCATTGACGGCACTCCAACCGCACCAAAGAAGCGCCCACAAGAACCAGACACCCGTATCCAATTGGTTCCACAGTCTCCAGGCGCTCGAGAGGATCATCAGCCCCCAGACCGCGCAAAAATGCAGGGTGTACACGGAGAAAAACGACCACGGACGCGCATAACTGAAACCGCTCAACTTGGGCGAGGCATGGGGATAGAAATAATCGGCCTCCAATTCCGAGGCGATCAGGGTCTGCGAACCCAACAGCCCATTGATCCGAGCCTCAATGGCTCGGGCATGAACTCGGGCAAAATCGCAGAAGTGCAGAAAGAACGACGCGGTGACTCCGGTGCTCACCAATCCGAAACAAACCACAAGCCAACCCTTCCAATGGTCCCACAAGATCAATCCGCCGGCCACCAACGTGGAAACCAATAGCAACGCAAAGAACTTGCGGTTGTAGGCATATTGCATGGCCCTCATGCGCTCCAACTGGCGCGTCAGGGCGTCGTATTCCAGACGGGTCCGGTCCGCAGGCGAAAGTCCGCGAACATCGAGGGGTGGCTGTGAATCCGGGTTCATTCGGTGGTTTCCTGGGCGGGGATCGGTTCGCTGGCGGCGCCTTTCACGGCTTTGAACATGGCCAAACAGCGGCCGCGTTGCACTTCGTGCTGAACCATGGGCGAGGTGTATCCACTCCGAGCTAGCAGCAGCGGGCGGGTCCAAGGCTCATGGATGTCATCCGACGGAGTGCCCGCCAATTCGGGAACCCAACGTCGGACGAACGCTCCCTCCGGATCGCATTTCTCACCCTGGGTCACTGGGTTGAAGATTCGGAAATAGGGAGCGGCATCGGTGCCACAGCCCGCACTCCACTGCCAACCGCCGTTGTTGGCGGCCAAATCGCCATCCACCAACGTCCGCATGAAGTAGCGTTCACCCCGCTGCCAGGAGACCATCAGGTCTTTGGTGAGGAACATGGCCACGATCATGCGAAGTCGATTGTGCATCCAGCCCGTGGCATTCAGGCAGCGCATGGCCGCATCGACGATGGGATAACCCGTCTGGCCCGAACACCACGCGTCGAACTGCGCATCGGTTCCCTGCCACTGGATGTGGTTGTACTCCGGGCGAAAAGCCCCGGAGGCCACGCGGGGATGGTTGGCGAGGATCTGGATATAGAACTCACGCCAAATGAGTTCACTGAGCCAGGTGTCGCAAGATTTCAGACTCGCCGTCGTCGTGGCTCGGGAGCGGGCGGATTGCAAGCGGCTCAACACCGTCCGGATACCCAACGTGCCGAAACGCAAGTGGGGAGACACTTGAGAGGTGCCCGGGATTTCCGACAAGACATTGCGACCGTGGTCGTAACCGAAGACCCGCGCCTCGAGGAAAGAGTCCAAGGCTTCCAACCCCGCTCGCTCACCGGCCGGGAATAATTGTTGAGCCAGTGGATGCCCCAAAACCTCACCCCCACTGGGCAAGGGCAATGACACCACCGAAGGGGCTGGAGCTTTGGGGGCTCCCAGGCGAGGCACCGGAGCCGGCACCGGCAACAACTTCCAGGCCCGCGAGTACGGGGTGAACACACTGAAGACTGTCCCCGTGCGCGTCAGGACTTCCCGTTCTTCGTGGATCACCAAATCCTTGTGCCATCGGAAGGCAATCCCCTGCTCGTTCAATGCGGCCCGGACCCGCTCGTCCCGCGCGACGGCATAGGGCTCGTAATCGCGGTTGGCAAAGACCGCACTGGCATCGACCTCACGGGCCAAGGCTGGAATGACGGACTCCGGCGGACCTTGGCGCACCACCAACCGATGCCCCAGGCTCTCCAAATTGCGGGACAACGCTTCGAGAGAGCGGAGCAGGAAGTTCACCCGTGCAGGACCCACGTCTGGAGACTTCAGGATCGCTTCGTCCCAGCAAAAGACCATCACCACCCGATCCGACTCGGTATACGCCTGCCACAACGACGTATTGTCGGAAACCCGAAGGTCACGGCGAAACCAATGGAGAACCGTTTTCAAGAAAAGTTGCTTAATAGGCCGCGGTCATTGTTCAACCTGGAGTCCAAGCACGCGATCCAGGGTTCATAGAACCATCCCGGTTCCTGACCTGACGGAACGGATCCCGTGAACCGCCCTCACGGTCAAAAAGAGAAAATGCCAGGGTACCCACGGCAGACGCGGAACAAGCACCGTTGCTGCCTTCCGGCCCTGGCGGGGTTCACAAGTCCACGTTCCATGGGCCCTGGCG
>CAMATE010000191.1 GCA_945861075.1 Akkermansia muciniphila | reverse complement strand
GGCTTCCATCGATGACATTCTCGGCTCCCGGGCCGCAGATTTTCGCCGTCGCGAAGCGGCTACCGGCGACTCGATGGTGCTGTTGAACCGGGGTGGTCGCTTTGAGCGTCGGCCTCTGCCCATCGAAGCCCAGATGGCCCCGGTGTTCGGGATCGCGGTGGCCGATTTCGACGGCGATGGTCGAGAGGATCTGGCCCTGGCCCAGAATTTCTTCGGTGTGGAACCCGAGACCTCCCGGTTCGATGCCGGTCGAGGGTTGATCCTGACGGGCAATGGGGATGGTTCCTTCCGACCCCTCGACGGGACTCGCTCGGGCGTGATCGTCTGGGGAGAACAGCGAGCCGCGGCCACCGCCGATTATGACGGTGATGGGCGGACCGATTTAGCGATCAGTCAAAATCGCGGTGCGACGCGCCTGTTTCGGAACACCGGAGGTCGGCCCGGTTTGAAGGTCCGGTTGGACGGCGGAGCAGACAACCCATCAGCCATCGGTGCCCAAGTGCGATCGGGCCGGGAAGGGCGTTTCGGTCCGGCCCGCGAAATCCACGCCGGTGGTGGCTATGGGTCGCAGGATTCGAGCGCACTGGTGATGGCATCCACCGAGGCTCCAAGCGTCTTGAAGGTCCTTTGGCCGGGTGGGGTCTCCACCGAGAGCCCCGTGCCCCAGAATGCTCGCGAGGTTCGGGTGCGGCGTGAGGGTGTCTCGGCGGTGCTCACTGTGGTACGCTGACTGGCAGCCCTGTGCCGGGCGTGTTGCTGTCCGCCGAGCGCAGGTTTATCGGGGTGGCATCCCACCCGTCGGGACAGAACTCCTGGAGCAGAGCTGTCCACGTTATTGGGGTGTGGCGGCCCGTCCGTTGACCCGTGTGAAGTCTTGCCCCAATCAGGATCTTAAGCGGAACAGAGAAGGCGTGGGTAGCGTGTGGAAGCGTTGGTCACCGGTCAGTGGGGAGACTTTCCAAGATGGCGTCCCAGAAGCGGATCCGTTCTTCGATGGCCGCAGTGGCGGCGTTCGCTGCTTCATCCCACTTCTGTGGATCCTCCCCGCAAAGGCGATCCATCATGCGTCGGGCCAGCTGTCCGTGGTGACCTCCGTCGAGGGCGATGTGCCGCTCGAGATAGTAGCGCAACAAGCCGAACTGGGAATGCCCCGATGCGACCAGCGTGTTCACCAGTGGCAGGAACATCTCCGGAATCACATCTTCCCGTCCGTAGGTGAAGGCGGCAGCCGTTTCGTGGAGTTGGCCGGTGCAGGCCAGCTTCAAGGTGAATCCGGTGAACGGGCGGACGCCCGCAGGCAGTCCGGGTCGTACGAGGGCTGATTCCGTTGATTCGCCTGCCTGGATGGAGTTCAAGAAGGCATCGATCGCCGAAGTGTCGGCGCCGGCCTCGCGCATGGCTCGGTGATAGAGTTCGAAGTGGCTGAACCGCTCGCCATCGGGTCCAAGATCGGATTCTTCGCCGCAGACAATTTCGTTGATGAGAAACCGCACTTCCGGATCACCCACGGGCATCCAGGGAAGTTTTACGCAGGTCAGGTCCCGCTGCAGCCGTTTGAGCAACGACATGAAATCCCAGACGGCGAAGACGTGGGACTCGAGGAAGGTGCGGATCGCTGCCGGCCGGTCGACACGCTGGTAGATCGGGTGCTGCAGCAGGCGCAGGCGCACCGCTTCTGTGCGGGAGTGAATGAGGTCAGGACGTATTTCCATGGGTGACGCAACTAGAAGGACCAATGGCCCGGAAAACCACTGGGGTCAACGGGGCCCTGGAAACGGAGTCAGCAGATGAACCGATGGCTCTGGCTCACTGGTGACCTTGGATGGATGCAGATGCCGATCCACCGAACCGCACTTGGGAGCGGGGGGTGAGTGTGACTTCGTGATCGGTGAACTTCAGCGTATAGGTCGTCTGGAAGGGAGTACCACGGGCACAGATCTTGACGGTCCAGGTGTCGTCCGAGGTCCACGCAGCGCTCGCGCCGAGAGCTTCGTCCCCGAAGGAGCCGATGGGCCCGCGCGGGGCATCGCCCAAATGTCCATGGCCAGTCATCCAACGGGCATGGCCGCAGCGGAGCGACTCTGTTTTGCCAGAAAAGGTACGGGTCAAGAGCCACCCCTCCGGCCCGGAGGCCTCCAGGGTGAGTGATTCGAGGCCGCTGTCATTGGTCCCAAATCGGAAGGTCTTGCCCAGCACGGCACTCGCGACGGGTGAGGTTGTGTTGCCCGAGGGCATGCGGACCTGAAGTCCCAGCAAACGACGCTCCAGGCGTTCCCGGGCAGAGGCATCGGCTTTCAGAGGGGCCTTGTGGAAGGCCGGTAGCAGGGTGTCCCAAAGTTGGTTGAGCAGGCCCGCCATGTCGCTGACGCCGCTGGTGACCGCGATGACCGCATCATGTTCTGGCAAGACAATGCAGAACTGACCAAAAGCTCCGTCGCCGCGGAAGGCCCCGTGCCGACAACGCCAGAACTGATAGCCGTAGCCTTGCTCCCAATCGTTCTCCGGGTTGCTGCCGTTGGACATTTGCCGGGAAGTCGCAGTGCGCACCCAGTCGGCATCGATCCGCTGTCGGCCTTCCCACTTGCCGCCTTGCAAGTAGAGTTGCCCGAACTTGGCGATGTCTTCCGTCCGTAGTCGCAAGCCATAGCCGCCCAGACTGATTCCCTGGAAATTGGTGTCCCAACGCGCCCCGGTGATGCCCAAGGGGGCCAAGAGGCGAGGTTGCAGGTATTCGAGCGTCGACATCCCGCTGACCTTCTGGACCAGTGCCGACTGCATGAAGGTGGCCGGTGTATTGTATTTGAAATGGGTGCCCGGCTTGTGGGGAACCGGTTGGGCTAGAAAAGACCGGGCTGATATCTGACCGGGAGTGATTGTAGGCTCGTCTTGATGCCCGGTGCTCATGGTGAGGAGGTCCCGGACTCGCATGGCTTGGAGATTTCCGCTGGGTTTTTCCGGGCCGTCCGATCCCAAGTGCTTCAGCACCGGATCTTCCACGCGCAGCAATCCCTCTCCGACGGCCAGGCCAACCGCGGTCGAGGTAAAGCTTTTGCTGAGAGAATACAACTCGTGCGGGGTTTCCGCGTCATATGGCCCCCACCAACCCTCGGCCACCACATACCCATGTCGGACAATCATCAGGCTGTGGACCTGTTCCACCCGGTCGAGGGTGTCGATAGCTGACAATAGCGCGGCCGATGAGACTCCCTGACGCTCCGGAGCGCTGCGCGGCAGGTGGGCTGTCGCGGCCTGGATTTGCGAAATCAGCGGGAGTGAGGCGGTGATGATGGCGGCCAAACAGGGCCGGAAAGTCATTCCAGCGCGGGAAAGATCCATGGCTGCAGAATGACCTTGGGAGGGTTTCATCGACAAGTTCTCTCCGGTCTCCCTTCCCAAGGATGATGCTTTCGGAAAGAGAGAATGAGCCGATGGTGAAGGCTGTTTAATGTAAAAATTACCCCCCCCCGTTACATCAGAAAAAGCTGGTAACACCAAAATGTTTGTCGTGCATTTAAGACATCTCCAACCGATAAATTGATGCCTTGAAAGGAGCGCTTGGTGGGATCGGAGTCTTATTTGGGCCAACCGAGTTGTTTGACACACACCTGTTATGCAAACCCCAGCCCCTTCAACTCCAAGTCTGCCGCGCCGAATCCTTGTCAAGGACCCGGCCCCATTGTGCCGCATGGCCGTCAGCAAACTGATCCAGCAAGAGCCTGATCTGAGCCTCGTTGGCGCGTTTGCTTCGGCGGCGGAGATGCTTCAGGCCTTGGAGTCGGTGCCGGCCGAGATGATCATCTTAGAACTCTCCGACCAGGCTGGCTGCGGGTTTGACTCAATCCGGGACATTCGTCTTCGCCATCCAAAGATACGCATTCTCGTCCTATCCTCTCGCTTGGAACTGCAGTACGCCGAACGAGCGTTGCAAGGTGGAGCCAATGGGTTCGTTTCCAAGTCGGAAGGTTTGGAGGAAATACTTGTGGCCATCCGCAAGGTGGCCTCGGGTGAAACCTACTGCAGCTTGGCGCTCTCCTCGCAGTTGGCTCTCAAGTACTTGGGAGCAGGCCCCGCAGAAGCGGACTCACCCTTGGAAGGGTTGAGCAACCGCGAATTTCAGGTGCTTCGCCTCATCGGGTCCGGGCAATCCACCCGGGAGATTGCTGAGTCTTTGGGAATCAGCGTCAAGACGGTTGAAACTTACATCAATCATCTCAAGGAGAAGTTAGGGGTTCACTCGGGTGTGGCTTTGACCCGCAAAGCCATCCAATGGACGGAACGTGGGATTTTTCAATAAGAATTCAACAGTGCGCCGATAGGAATCTCAGCCGGGCGCGGGATAGGAGGCAGTCCTCATCGGTGTGTCATTTAATCTCTCGAATCCAACGGGATTTTGGTTCTGAGATCGGAGATTCGTACGAAATTGTACTGCAAATTCTGAGCCCCCTCAGGGATTACATGATGCTCAGAATCAGGACGTTCCTGAATTTATCAGAGCTCAAATCACTGTCAGGATTTTGGTGTTCAATGATAGCGGCACATCTCTTTGAGACGGTGCAGCTCATGACTCTTAAAAAGATCGCTGACGTCCTGACCATGAATCCCATCCAAGAAACTCAAAACCGAAGCCACCGACTGGTCTTGATTGATGAACTGCCTCTTTATCGTCGGGGAGTCATTGAGTTGGTGCGTCGGCAGAAAGATCTATCGGTTTGCGGGGAATTTGCTGATCGAAACAGCGCCTTGGCCGCTATTGATTCTCTCGGTGCGGATTTGGTGATTATGGAATTGTCGACCCGTGATGGGGCTGGAGTGGACCTCATCAAGGACTTGCGTCTCCGGCAGTCGAGGCTTCGCATCTTGGTTTTGTCGCAAAACCCAGAATCCATTCATGCTGAGAGGGTTCTTCAGGCCGGGGCGTCGGGATTTGTTTCCAAATTCGAGGACGATCCGGTGATCTTGAAGGCCATTCGCGGGGTGCTTGAGGGGCAAACCTATTTCAGCCCCCAAGTGTCTGCGCAATTGGCCATGCGGTATCTTGGAGTGGGGGCCATGCAAGCGGCTTCTCCCATCCAAGGATTGACTAACCGCGAGCTTCAAGTTTTTCGCCTCATCGGATCTGGAAAACCTACCCGAGGGATTGCCGCCGCATTGGGGTTGAGTGTCAAAACCATTGAAACCTACCTGGAGCATTTGAAGCGCAAACTGGGGGTCAGTTCTGGAGTGGCTTTGAGTCACCGAGCGGTTCAGTGGATGGAGCGCGGAATGGTGGAATAATGGAGCGCTTCAGGCCGGTTGTCATGGGCATGGATCATCATCAATCCATGCCCATTTCTTTTTTCAAAACGAGGCGCTGAGCGACAGAGTTTTTTGGGTCATTGGGCTGGTTCTGTTTCAAGCCGTCATCGACCGCGTGAGTGATCACCGCGGGAATTCAAAAACTCATTCAAAAGCGTCTGACGGCAGGGATGTAGGGGAATCCACCTGCCGTTGTTTCCGGACCCGCGCCCGATACACAGAGACCCTTACAGATGGGAATTTAGCGGTGTGAGCTTGCTTAGGCATGGATCACGAAAACCGCTTAACAAAATGTCCCTCCGGAATCTTGCACAATCTCTCACTCAGGCTGTTGATCCCATGATCTCCGAAGCCATTGCGTGGGCCGCCTCAGTTTGCAAACCGGCTGCTGCCCGACCTGGGTGTTGCTTTCCGACTCGTGGTTGTCAGCGCCGTCGACCCAGCCGCCGCTTCCCCAGAGGTTTCGACACTCAAGGCTTTGTCGCTGTGTTTATCTTGGGGTTTGCGGCAGTCAATGCTCGGGCTGCTTTATCGATATCCGCTAAAAAACCGGTTTCGACGAGCATTGTGGCTGGCCAAACAGGCGTGGATCGGGGTGCAGCCACCGTCACCGTGCCGGCATCGGAAGCGGAATGGGTGTGGGGTGAACGGGATGTATTCCAAAGGCTGAGCGCGCGTGGTCCATCGATGGTCGCTGCATCGATGGTTCGCGGAGCGTCGAGTATTTCGGTCGTGAGTCCTGGAAAATCAGCCACCAGTGCCACGAGAGCTAGGGTCAACCCCAATGCGGTGTCCAACAAACGGCGGGATGTGACGCCACCCGAGATCTCCGGCTCGAAAACCCCTTTGGTCGTTGAAAACTCGACGCTGGTTGCGACTTACACCGCCAATGAGTCGGTGACTTGGAGTTTGAGCGGCGGAGTTGATGTCGCCCGTTTCGTCATGAACGGAGGGGTGTTGAGATTCGCAACCGCGCCAGACTTCGAGGCGCCGACCGATTTTGGCTGCGACAACCGATATGGTGTCGCGATTCGGGCCACGGACACCGCTGGCAACGTGACGTACAAATCGATCACAGTCACGGTGACCGATGCGGATGAAATTCCGCCGGTGATTTCGGGTCCCACAGAACCCTCGGTCGTTGAAAACACGACAGCGATAGCGACCTACACAGTCAATGAGGCAGTGACCTGGAGCATCAACGGAGGCGTTGATGCGGCGCGTTTCCGGTTAAGTGGTGGAGCATTGAGCTTCAAAGCGGCGCCGAACTTTGAGGCTCCAAGGGATTCCAATCGAAACAACCGCTATGGGGTCACGATCCGAGCCGTGGACGCTGCCGGCAACGTGACGTATCAACCCATCACCGTGACGGTGACCGATGCGGATGAGATTCCTCCGGTGATCGCAGGAGCTATCGCGCCGTCGGTTGTGGAGAACAGCACGGCTGTGGCGACCTACACCGCCAACGAGGCGGTGACTTGGAGTTTGAACGGTGGAGATGATGCGGATCGATTCACTCTCGATGGCGGAGCTCTCACCTTCGCATCCGCACCGGACTTTGAAGTGCCGTCCGATACCAATACCGACAACGTCTACTCGGTGATGATCCGTGCCACGGACACAGCGGGCAACACCGCCGACCA
>CAMATE010000190.1 GCA_945861075.1 Akkermansia muciniphila | reverse complement strand
CTCCGTTGCGCGAATTGATGCCCGGACGGGTGAAGTTTGTCTTGGGTCTGGCGAATGATGAAATCGGTTACATCATTCCCAAGTCGGAATGGGACACCGAGCCTCCGCACCTCTTCGGAGCCAAGGGAGCTCCGTATGGTGAGGTGAATTCAGTGGGCCCGGACACAGCGTGGATCTTGCACCAAGCCCTGAGGCGTCAGTGTGAGGCGCTGAAGTAAGCACCCTCCGGACCGGATCGGGGCTTGAGACAAGCCGCTGGAATGAGGTTCACTGCCCTGCCCCACCCGCCCGCGCCATGTCCACCACTCCGCCCCCTGAAGCCACCGGTTTCCGCGACCTGACCTCCCATCAGAAGAAATCCGGCCTGGCCGCCTGGCTCGGATGGATGTTCGACGGGTTGGACATGCACATTTACACGCTGGTCGCGACTCCGTTCGTGGCGCAGTTGCTGGCCCTGCCCCGAACCGACAAGCAGGTGGGAGAAAAAGGCGCGCTCATCAATGCGGCCTTCTTGGTAGGTTGGGCCTTGGGTGGTGCCTTTTTCGGACGTGTGGGAGACCTGATGGGCCGAAGCCGGGCCCTATGCCTGACCATCCTCTGTTACGCAGGCTTCACCGGTCTTTCAGCCGTCTCCACCGAGTGGTGGCATCTTCTGATATTCCGCTTCCTTTCGGCCTTGGGCATCGGCGGTGAATGGGCCGTCGGCGCCTCGCTGCTGTCGGAGACCTGGCCCAAACGCTGGAGACCCTGGATCGCCGCCACCCTACAGACGGCCGTGAACGTGGGTGTGCTGCTGGCCTGTTTCTTCGGCTACCTGTTCGAGAACACGGAACCACGCTACATCTTCCTCGTGGGCGTGCTTCCGGCGCTCATCGTGCTGTGGATCCGGCGCGCGGTTCCGGAAACCGACGAATGGCACGCCGCCCGTGCCGGGGCCGAAAAGCCTCCCGGCCTTGCGGATCTCTTCCGGGGTTCCGTTGCCAAGACCACCTGGATTGTGCTGCTCATCTGCGGCGTGTCGCTGACCGCACATTGGACCTTCATGTTCTGGCAGCAGAAATACCTCCGTGACCTGCCCGAAGTGCGGGATCTGCCGTTGGCGGGCCAAAATCGGGCCGCGGTGATTGGGCTGATGGTGTTGATGGCTGGATCCATTCTGGGCAATTACGCAGCCGCCGCCGTGGCGCGGTCGGTGGGCTATCGCAAGGCGGTGGTGTCCTTCTGCCTGATCTACGGTGTGACCATGGGGCTGACCTTCTTGGAAGCCCGCACCCACAGCACCGTCCTCATCGGATTCTTCTTCATCGGACTGTGTCAGGGGGTGTTCGGTCTTTTCACCATGTGCCTACCTCCCCTCTTCCCCACGTTGCTCCGCACGACGGGGGCCGGGTTCTGCTACAACATCGGACGACTCATCGCGGCGGGCGGCACGGTCTTCTTTGGCTTGTTCACCAAGGTGGGCGATGTCCGTCAGGCCCTGCTTTATGCGGCCATCCTCTTCATCCCGGCCGCTGGCATTGCCTGCTGGCTGCCCGAACCGAAGGACTGATCCGCAAGCTCCACCGCCAGCGGTTTTTGCTGACGACGGAATCCGAACTCAGAGCTGCGAATCCGGATGTTTTCGGTCCATCTGCTTCGGGCGGCGATCCACCGTGTCGGCCGGAATCTTGTCCGCGAACTGCCCTGTGTCCCCCAACTCCGCCTGAAGACGCAGCAAGCGGGCCTTGAGATCGGCCATCACAGCCTTTGAGCCAGGATCGCTGGCGAGGTTCTTCATCTCGTTGGGATCCCGAACCAAATCAAAGAGCTCCCATTGGTCGATCTTCCAGTAGTGGATGAGCTTGTGGGTGGCCGTACGAACCCCGAGGTGAGCGCGTGTGTTGTGATGTCCCGGATCGTGGTAGTAGCGGTAATAGACTTCCTGCCGCCAACCCGCCGGAGCCTTTCCGCTGAACAAGGGCCGGAGACTCCGACCGTTCATATCGGCCGGAATCGACGCCCCCGCCAGATCCAGGAACGTCGGCGCGAAATCACAATTCACCGCCAAAGACTCGCTGACAGTCCCCGGCCGGATCCCGCCCGGCCAACGCATCAGGAACGGCATGCGGAACGACGGCTCGTACATGAAACGCTTGTCGTACATCCCGTGGTCACCCAGGAAAAACCCCTGGTCGCTGGTGTAAATCACCACCGTGTTGTCCTTCAGGCCGTTGGCATCGATCCAGTCGAGCAATTGACCCACGCTGTCATCCACGCTCTGCACGCAGCCCAGATAGTCTTGCAAGTAGCGGTTGTATTTCCACCGGTCGAGGTCGTCTCCGCGCAAGACGCGCTCCTGGCCGTTCTCCTGGACCGTCACCTCCTTGGGCACCTGCCCCATCCAGCGCTGGCGCTCCTGCCCGACCAGCCCTTCGGGCGGAACCATCTTGAGGTCGTGCCGCGTCAGGTTCTTGAACACCGACTGGTGGTTCTGCTTCAACCCATCGGCTCGGCCTTCGTAGTTGTCTCGAAACGTCGGCGGCTCCGGAAACTCGCGCCCGGCAAACTCGCGGCGGTACTTCTCGGAAGGCGTCCACTCCCGGTGAGGCGCCTTGTGATGGCACATGAGGAAGAAGGGTTTGTCCTTCGGCCGGTTCTTCAGGAGTCCGATGGTCAGCTCCGTGATGATGTCGGTGACGTAGCCTTTGTAGATGCGGTGTCCGGTTCGGTCATACAAGACAGGATCGTTGTAGCGCCCCTGCCCGGGCAGGATGTTCCAATCGTCGAAGCCTTGCGGGTCGGAACCCAGATGCCACTTGCCGAGCATCGCCGTGTAATACCCGGCTTGCTGCATCCGGTGGGCCACGGTGGTCTTGGTCGGATCGATGTCATTGAACACCGGCACCCCATTGCGGTGGCTGTACTGCCCGGTCAAAAGAGTCGCGCGGCTCGGCGTGCAAATTGAGTTGCCCGCAAAACACCGGTCCAGACGCAAACCTTGGGCGGCGAGGCGGTCGAGATTCGGGGTCCGATTGATGCGGCTGCCGTACGCGCTAATGGCGTGGGCCGCGTGGTCATCGGTCATGATGAAGAGGATGTTGGGCCGATCAGCAGCCAGAACCTCCACGGCCGAAACGAACAGCCACACGAGCACGGTCCCAATCACGGCGGGGAATCTCATGGGCAAACCCTGCCACATGGAACCCGGCCGAGGAAAGTCCGTCCTCGGTCAGTGCTTGCGCAATGCTGAGGCCACGGTCCTAGATCGACGCCCTTGGATCGCCACCCGTCACCCGTCCGAACCTGGAATCAGACCGCCCCGGGCAATCCCAGTCGCTGCGCCACCTCGCCCGACAGCACCTCATAGGCCGCGGCGCCCGCGCTGTAGGGATCGTAAGCCATGATCGGCTTGCCGTGGCTGGGAGCCTCAGCCAATCGGGTGGTCCGGGGAATGACCGTATCGAAGACTTTCTCGCCAAAGTGCTGCCGCACCTCGGCAACCACGCTCTGTCCCAGTCGGGTCCGGGAGTCGAACATCGTCATCACCACACCCAAGATCTCCAAACCCGGATTGATGCCGTTGTCGCGGACCTGATTGATCACGCGACTCAGCATGGCAATGCCTTCCAAAGCGTAATACTCGGATTGCAGCGGCACGACCAACCGATCGGCCGCAGCAAAGCAGTTGAGGGTCATGATGCCCAACGACGGAGCACAATCGAGCAGGATGACCTGAAAGCGTCCCGAATCCTTCAAGGGTTGGAGGATTTTCCGAAGTCGCAGCACAGCATCTTCCGACCGGGCCAACTCCACCTCGATACCGCACAAATCCAACTCGCTGCCGATCATCGACAAGTTGGGATACGCCGTCGCACGAATGCGGTCCTCCAAACTGCCCAATCCCAGCAACGGACGGTACACGCTCCCGCCCTCGGTCTTTTCCAAACCCAGTCCACTGGTGGCATTGGCCTGCGAATCCAGGTCGATGAGCAACACGGAGTAGCCCCGCATCGCGAGTCCTGCGGCAAGATTGATGCTGGTGGTTGTCTTCCCCACCCCACCTTTCTGATTGGCGACGGCGATGACCTGTACAGACATGAGGCCGACACTCTCGCGCCGGGGAGACCCTGGGTGCAACGCGGAAGAATGCCCCACTGCCGTCAAATCGGTCAGTGCCCCGACCGCCGGAAGCCCGGATTGATGGCTGCAACTCCCCGGTGGCTCGAGCTTTGAGGCCGCACCCCGCGCAACGGCAAGTTCCAAGTCTCACAGGTGGCAACCGCCACCGCTGCGGGGGAACGACGGCGGAATCGAATTTGCGTCAGGTTGACCACCCATTCCTGCCCTTCGCGCTCCACCAAACGACGATCGCCCTCCATGCGACGGACCACCCGCACTTGAAATCCTTCGGTCAATCCCTCGGGCAAATGTCCGCCACAGGGAATCAACTCCACCACTTCGCCGCGCTCTTCCTCGAATCGCTCATGCATCTTCATGGGCAGGACTTTGAGACACGCCCGCAGACAAAGGGTGTCCTAGGGCTTCTTTTCTTGCCGTCACTGAAAAGTCACGGCGATCCATGGCCTATTTCTCGATGGAGTAAGAATTCATCTTGAACCCAGCCTCTGTCGGACGCATCAACCGTGCGTGCTGGACAGCGCATCGGATCCGATCGGCGCGAAGGCCAAGGGCCTCGCGAAAGCTCCCCGCAAATCCCGGGGCAACGCCGCTTCTACCGGACCTGAATCCGGGAAACCTCGGATCAAGAACTACGTTCTCGATACCAACGTCCTCCTGCATGACCCCAACGCCCTGCTCAACTTTCAGGACAACAACGTCCTCATACCGATCGAGGTCCTGGAAGAGGTGGACAAATTCAAGCGGGAGACCAGCGAGCGGGGGCAAAATGCCCGAACCGTCTCACGTCGACTCGATGCGCTGCGCCGTGAGGGCAACCTCAACAAAGGAGTCGCCTTGGCCAATGGTGGCCGCCTTCAAATCATTTTCCTCTCGCCGCCCAAGGAAGGCCCCGCCCTGGATGTGATGGCCACTGGCAGCATGGACAATCGCATTCTGGCCCAAGCGCTTTGCATCCAGACCCATCAACGGTCTCGTCCGACCATCCTGGTCACCAAGGACATCAACCTGCGACTCAAGGCCGACGTCTATGGATTGGCCGCTGAGGACTACGAGACCGATCAGGTCAACCTGAAGGATCTCTACACAGGGATGTTCGAGTTGACGATGCCGGCGGCGGCCATCGCCGGACTCAAGTTCAATGGCGAAGTGGCGCTGCCCACCGGACGCGTCCGATTCCCCAACGAATATTGCACCCTCATCGAGGAGGGGAACCTCAAGCGGACCGTCCTGTGCAAGGTGGATGCCACTGGAACCAAGCTCATCCCCCTCCAAGACTGCCAGAATGTCTGGGGCATCCGGCCCAAGAACCGCGAACAGCACTTCGCCCTGGATGCATTGCTCGACGAGCGGGTGAAGTTGGTCACCCTCATGGGCAAGGCCGGCACCGGCAAGACGCTGCTGGCTCTGGCCGCCGGTCTGAAGCGAACGGTCAACGACCGTGAGTTCCGCAGGCTGGTGGTCGCACGTCCGACCGTTTCCATGGGCAAGGAACTGGGTTTCCTGCCCGGATCGCTCGACGAAAAACTCTCGCCCTGGATGCAGCCCATCCATGATGCACTCGAAATGCTGGGCGACCTGAACATGGGGCATGAACACCGCCGGGCCGCCGACATGCTCCGCAGCGGAACCATTGTGGTGGAAGCCTTGAGCTACATCCGCGGACGCAGCATCGCCCATCAGTTCATGATCGTCGACGAGTCCCAGAATCTCACGCCGCTGGAGGCCAAGACCATCCTGACCCGCGTGGGCCACGGCACGAAAATCATCCTCACCGGCGACCCCTATCAAATCGACAACCCGTACGTCGATGTGGCCTCCAACGGCTTCAACTACATCATCAGCCGCTTCAAGGAACAGGCCTTGTCTGCGCACGTGGAACTCCAACAAGGCGAGCGCAGCGATCTGGCCGAATTGGCCGCCAATATTCTGTGACGGGCGAGCGGCCCCGTTGGCCCGTTGGCCCGAAGCCCCATTCGGATAGGATCCCGATCAAAGCCGGAATGCACTCATTCCGATGAGTGCACCGGCCACTCCCAGGCCGAGGCCAATGTACCAGAAAAGGCGCCAGCGAGAGAGGATGGATACCGAGCAAATCACCACCGCGATTTGAAGGGCTAGGATGGCCTGGTCACAGCGGTCGTTGATCTTACCGTTGGCTTCCGCCGCCGCTTCGAACTGCTCGGCCTCCTTCTTGATGTCCCCCTTCTCAGAGTCGTAGCGCTTGGCGGTGGCGGCTGCCTTCTCCATGGAGGCCAGCAACGCCTTCTTTCGGGAGGCTGCCTCAGGATCCACCACACCTGCATCGGGGATGGAAGGCTTCAGATGCGAGAGAATCTCCAATTCGGTCTCGTAGAGATTCTGCTTGATGCTCTTGGACTGATAATAGCCCCAGCGATTCGCCGCTTCGCTGGTCTTGATGATGGCATCGGTCTTGGCGTTGTCGCCCTTGTTTTCAATCACCGCCAGTACCACCGCGAGCAAGGCAATGGTGATTGCGACCTTTTTGCTGAACGGGTCGTTAGCGTCAGGAATTTCCGGAGTTTCGGCCATGATGCAGGGGAGTAAATGAAAGAAAAACAACCGTCGCCAAGGATCGACGGCTGCAAAGGAATCTCTGACGTAAGAGGCACCGTCAAGTCGTTGGCCACAAAAACTACTTCCACAATTAATCGACCCACGGACCGGCCTTGGGTGACCGCCCAACAGACTCAATAGAAGCCGACTGGGACCAGTGACCGGGCTGCTCATCAAGGGGCTGGCCAACCCAACCCTCTGAGAGTAAATCCTGAGAGACACGAAAAAGCCCGCGACCCAATCGGATCGCGGGCTTCGAAATCAGGTCAAAGTGG
>CAMATE010000189.1 GCA_945861075.1 Akkermansia muciniphila | reverse complement strand
TACCGTAACCCTGACCGCAGGTGTCTCCCGACCAGACAAAATGCACTTCTGAGCCCGGGCCCGCGGTGGTCCCAGCCGTCACCAGCGATCCCGCCTCCCAGTCTCCGGCCACCCCTTGGCGATCCTCGAAGCACACGCGGTAGAAAATGCGACGACCCGTCGGAAGGTCCCGCAGGAGCATTTTGGCCGTGTGATCCGACTCCGGACCCGTGACCGGCCCCACCCGTCGCTGCCGAGTGCGGAACGACTCGTCCTCAGACCATTCCACGATCATTCGGGCCGCCTGATCGCAACGGCTCCAAATCACGGCCGATGACGCCTCCACATCGCCACTGGCCACCCCATGAGTGACGAGCGGGCGTGCCCCTAAATGCACCGCAGGCATTGCGCCGATATTCGGCAGGGCCCAATGACCACCCACCGCGGCCAGAGCCGCACCAAACTGCCGCCGGGAGAGCGTTGCCATGCAAACCATTGGACGCCACCGCCCCTTTCGGAGCAAGAACCAGCCGTTTCCTGGCTTCCGATTTCACCCAAACGCATTCCATTGGACACCCAACGGTGCGTTGACCTGCGCCGGCCCGGTTCATACCGTCACACCGCTTTATGCACGTTCTCGTTTGCGACCCCATCTCCCCGCGCGGCATCGCGTTCTTCCAAGCACGCCCTGAATTCAAGGTGACCGTCCTGTCCAAGCGGCTCTCCGAAGCGGAGCTGCTGCCCCTGCTCGGAGATGTGGAGGCCATCGTCGTCCGCAGTGAGACCAAGGTAAACAAGGCGGTCCTGGAAGCGGCCCCCATGCTCCGCGTCGTGGGCCGCGCCGGCGTCGGCGTGGACAACGTGGATGTCTCTGCGGCAACCCAGCGAGGCGTCGTGGTGATGAACACCCCGGCCGGCAACACCGTCACCACGGCCGAATTGACCTTCTTCATGCTGGGCGCACTGGCCCGCAAGATCCCGGCAGCCCACGCAACCATGGCCGCG
Organism: Akkermansia muciniphila; assembly: GCA_945861075.1. Classification (GTDB taxonomy): domain Bacteria; phylum Verrucomicrobiota; class Verrucomicrobiia; order Limisphaerales; family UBA9464; genus SXXZ01. The sequence goes on along the minus strand of CAMATE010000189.1, from coordinate 6,013 downwards.
GGCAAGTGGGACCGGAAGGCCTTCCAAGGCACGGAGATTCAAGGCAAAACCCTCGGCGTGCTGGGCATGGGCCGCATTGGTTCCGAGGTCGCCAAGCGCGCCATCGCCTTCGGCATGCGGGTGCTGGCCTACGACCCCTTCCTCACCGAGGTCCGCGCCCGTCAATTGGGAGTGGAGTTGGTTGCCGACACCGACGCCGTCTACCGCTCCGCCGATTTCATCACCGTACACATGCCGGTGACCCCGGAAACCCGGGGCATGATCAATTCGGAATCCATCGCCAAGATGAAGCCGGGTGTGCGCATCGTGAACTGCGCCCGTGGCGAGATCGTCAACGAAGCCGACCTCGTCGCCGGTTTGGAGTCCGGGAAAGTGGCTGGGGCCGCCCTCGATGTGTTTGCCTCAGAGCCGCTGGCCGCCGATCACAAGTTCCGCACGCTCCCCAACGTCGTCCTGACACCGCACCTCGGCGCGAGCACCGAAGAAGCCCAGGAAAAATGCGGCCTGGAAGTCGCCGAAATCATCAGCGCCTTCCTGCTCACCGGCGAGGTTCGCAATGCGGTCAACCTGCCCGGAGTCGATGCCAAGGCCTTCGAACAAGTGCAGCCCTATGTGGCCTTGGGTGAGAAACTCGGCAGCCTCGTCAGCCAGTTGGCGCCTCCGGGTGTGGACCGTCTCTACGTCACCTTCGGCGGCAAAGCCAAGGATTTGCCGGCCACCGACCCGGTGACCCGCGCCATCCTCAAGGGCTACCTCAACGCGAGCGGCACCGGCCCGAAGGACATCAACAACATCAACGTGCGCTCCATCGCCTCCAACCTCGGCTTGACCGTCGAGGAGAAGAAGTCCGATGAGCCGGTCACCTTCAATGAGTGGCTGCACGTCCAACTCTTCCACGGCAACAACAAGGTGGGCAGCGCCGGCGGCACCTTCTTCGGATCGTCCCAGAATCCCCGGATCGTGCGCGTCTCCAGCACGCCAGTGGAAATCCCCACTTCGGGCACCATGCTCCTGCTCAACAATCAGGACCGCCCCGGGATGGTGGGCAAGCTCGGTAGCATCCTCGCTGACCACAACGTGAACATTGCCAGCATGAGCCTCGGTCGCGAAACCGAAGGCGGCCTGGCTCTGACCGTACTCGTGCTCGACAGCCGACCGCCCAAGGCTTGCCTGGATCAGTTGGCGGCCGACCGGTCCATTTCCAACGTCCGCGTGGTGACCTTGTAATCCTCTCTTTGGCCCAACGGCCATCGAGTAGAGACCCAACGGCCCGTGGCGCGAAAACGCTACGGGCCGTCGGCTTTTGGGCATGCCCCTTGGGGGCTGACCGTGTGTCCGAAGCAGTCGGAGCCAACGACCGCCTCAGCCCACGAACCCCGGCCGGTACTGGGTCTTCACCCACGCATTGGCTGAAGGCAAGTTACGGATCTTGAGCGCCTTGGAATCCCACTCCAAGCGCTTGCCTGCGCGAATGGCCAGATTGCCCAGCAAGAGAGTCTCGGTGACGGGGCCGGCGACATCGAAGTTCGACTGCGCCTTCGGCCCGCCTTTGCAGGCCCGAATCCATTCCTGATAGTGGGCTCCTTCCGAGTCGGCGTATTTCTCAAACTTCTCGGGGATGGCCTTGAGATCGGCGGTAGTCCGACCCGACCGGAGCTTTCCGCCACCCGGCAAGCTCTCGTAACTGGTCAGGAGCGTGTCGTCCGAACCCACCATAAGGACGCCATTGCCCCCGTACGTCTGGCCCGGGAACAAATGGGCCGGAGGCAATGCTCCACCGTCGTACCAATGGAACCGCAGTGCCGCCTGACCGCGACGGGCGGGGAGGTCCCAGATCACGTGCGAACGCAATGGACCGGTCTCCTCATTGGCTCCTTCGGCGGTGGCTTCCACGGCGCTGGGATGGGAGAGATCCATGGACAACGACGGTACGTTCAAAAGGTGACAACCCATATCACCCACAGCGCCAGTTCCGAAGTCCCACCATCCGCGCCATTTGAAGTGCCCCCAGGCCGGGTGATACGGCCGCTCCGGAGCAGTGCCGAGCCATAGGTCCCAAGACAGGTCTTGGGGAACGGCCGGGCGATCAGTCGGGCGCTGGAGGCCTTGGGCCCACCACGGACCCGGGCGATCCGTCCAACAGTGGATTTCCTTTACGGAGCCCAGCACCCCGCCCTTCACCCACTCGGCATCCCGACGGACGGCCGCACGCGACATGCCTTGATTGCCCATCTGGGTGGCGACGCCGGCAGCGCGCGCGGCCCGGGTCAACGCACGGGCCTCCCAAATCGTGTGGGTCAGCGGCTTCTGACAGTAGACATGCCATCCCTGTTGCACGGCCCGCATCGACGGCGGGAAGTGCGTGTGATCCGGGGTGGAAACGGTGACCGCGTCGATCTGGTTGCCCAACTGGTCGAACATCTCACGCCAATCGGCAAATCGACGTGCCGAGGTGAAGTTCTTGCCCGCCTGGGCCAAACGCCCGGCATCCACATCGCAAAGCCCCACGACATTCTCGGTGGCGCCGGCTTGGGTGACATCGGTCCAACCCTTGCCACCCACGCCGACGGCCGCGATGCGGAGGCGCTCATTGGCACCCAACACCCGACGACGACTGACATACGGGGCATGGCATCCGGCCAAGAGAGTCCCTCCGGCCAAAAAGAGGGAATCCCGGAGAAATTGACGACGAGTCGGGGAGTTCATGTCTCAACGGTGTTCCGGCGCCGAGTCGACCGGCAAGTCCGATTCATGCCTCCACAAAGACTCACGCAGGCTCCCAACGCCAAAACATAGATTGCCGAAACAGGGATCTGGAATGGTTTTCCGAGATTGGCGAGGCTTCTTAAAGCCGGCAGGCTCTCCGGAGTTTTCCTAGTCATCCGATGGCCTCCTCTGTTGCACCTCAAGCCCCCTCTTGGCGACGCCTTCTGCAAACCGCAGGACCGCTGCTGGGTCTGGTCTTTGTCCTGGGTTTGCTGGCACTCAGTGAAGAAGCCCGCCCCACCCTCTTCACCGGCCGCAACGCCGCCATCGTCCTGACCCAAACGGTCATCGTGGCGTTGGGTTCCATTGGCATGACGATGATCATTGTCAGCGGTGGCATCGACCTGAGCGTTGGCGCCGCGGTCGCTTTCAGTTCCGTGGTCGGCGCTAAAATGCTCACTGCCGGCCACAACTCCTGGTCGGCAGCGGCGGCGGTCGTAGCCACCGGGGCCCTGATCGGAGCCGCGAATGGCGGGCTGATCGCCGGGCTACGGCTTTCCCCCTTCATCATCACACTCGGCATGATGGGAGTGGTGCGCGGGGGCGCCAAATGGATCAGCGGCAAGCAAGCTGTTTACAACCCGGAGGGCAGCGGCCTCAACGCCCTGATGGAACGCACTCAGCCACAAGGGTTCCTGCCATTGCCGCCAGGCGTCTGGATCGCCTTGGCGCTGGCCTTCGTCGCCAGCTTCATCATGCGGCGCAGCGTCTTCGGACGTCACGTGTACGCCATCGGATCCAGCGAAGCGGCGGCCCGGTTGTGCGGCGTGCGAGTTCAGCGGGTCAAACTTTGGCTATACACCTTGGCCGGCGCATTCTTTGGACTGGCCGGTTTGATGCAGCAATCGCGCCTGGCCCAAGGCGACCCCACCGTAGCCGTGGGATTGGAATTGGACATCATCGCGGCCGTGGTGATCGGCGGGGCCAGCCTCAATGGCGGCATCGGCGGCATCGGCGGCTCGCTCATGGGGGCACTCATGATGGCGGTCCTGCGCAACGGCACCAACCAGCTCGGTTGGGATTCCTACATCCAGGAAATCATCATCGGTGCAGTCATCGTCATGGCCGTGGGCTTGGACAAGTGGCGTCAGGGGCGCGCGCACTGAGGTGCTGTTCGAGCTTGAATGTGCGACTCGCTTGTCCGCAGCGGAGACCGCTCTCCAGTAAACTCTTCGATTTTGAGTCATTCTCGGGTTGAATAGCCCGGACATGGACAAGCGGTTCTACATCACCACAGCGATTGATTATGTGAACGGGGCTCCCCACCTGGGGCACGCCTACGAAAAGGTGGTGGCCGACGTCATCGCTCGGGCTCGGCGAAGCATGGGGCAGTCCGTGTTTTTCCTGACGGGATCAGACGAGCACGGCCAAAAAGTTCAGCAGGCGGCCCACGATTTGGGCCAAACGCCGCAGGCCTATTGCGACGGTCTGGCCATCCAGTGGAGCGCCTTCGTCCAGTCCCTCGGTTTGAGTCACGACGACTTCGTCCGCACCACCGATGCCCGTCACCGGAAAATCGTGGAAGCCTTGCTCAACCGCCTCCATGCGACGGGACATTTCTACAAGTCGGCCTATACCGGTTTCTATTCGGTGAAAGAGGAAACCTTCCTCACCGAGAAGGACCGCAATCCCGATGGTTCCTGGGACCCGCAATGGGGCGTCGTGCAGGAACTGGTGGAAGAGAACTGGTACTTCAAACTCGGCGAACATCAGGCTTGGTTGGTGGAGTATCTCGAGAAAAATCCGGAGTTCGTCCAACCGTCCAATCGTCGCAATGAGGTGCTCGGTTTCCTGCGCTCCCAGAAGCTCGAGGACCTGTGCATTTCGCGCCCCCTGTCGCGTCTTTCCTGGGGCATCCCCCTACCCTTCGATCCCGGCTACGTCACCTACGTGTGGTTCGATGCGCTGGTGAATTACTTCTCCATCCCGGCATCCCTCGGAGATCCGACGGCGCTCGCCGCCCTGGGCATCGACTCACCGGCCAACTCGGCACTGTCGCTCTGGCCTGCGGACATCCACCTCATTGGCAAGGACATCCTCAAGTTCCACGCCGTGTACTGGCCGATCATGCTGCATGCTCTCGGCGCCCCGCTGCCCAAGACCATCCTCACCCACGGCTGGTGGCAGAAAGACGGTGCCAAACTGAGCAAGACCACGGGCAACGTGGTGGATCCGCTGGCCATCATCGCCGAATGGGGACTGGATGCCTTCCGCTACTACGTGGTGCGCGAGTTGGGCATCGGACCCGACGGCAACTGGACCGACGAAGGTTTCCGCGTCCGATACAACTCCGAGCTGGCCAACGGTCTGGGCAACTTGCTCAACCGGGCCGTCAACATGCTCAACAAGTATCGGGCCGGTGTGGTGCCGGCTCCATCGAACACCTTGGCCACCGAAGCCACGGCGGCCGTCGAAAAGACCCGGGCGTGCTACTTGGCCAACGACCCTCAAGGAGCTCTCATCGCTGCCTGGGAACTGGTCAACCGCGCCAACTTGTTCGTCGAAGAGACCAAGCCCTTCCACCTGGCCAAGGACCCCGCCCAAGCCGAGCTCTTGGACTCCGTTCTCTACAACCTCATCGAGTCATGCCGCATCCTGGCCGTGTTGGTCCAACCGGTGATGCCCGCGACGGCCGACAAGATCTTCGCCCAACTCAAGGTCTGTGGTGAGGCTTCCGAATGGAAGCAATCGGTGTGGGGCGGATTAACCCAAGGCCATCAAGTCGGCGCACCCATCCCGCTGTTCCCGCGCAAAGACTTGGCCCCGAAATGACCCGCGGAATTCGGCTCGCCCTCGAACCGCTCATCGAAGGCCCCTCCAGAAAATCAGCGTCAAAACACCTCGGCGTCGAAATCTCTCGATCGGCATTTTCGGGCTCAACGGACAACCATCGAGTTGGGCCCAGGGAGAGCTTTCCATGAGCCACCGTCGGCACAACTGGCCGAAGAGTCAGGGCACCTTCACCTTGGCCAGCAGCGTGCGGACAATGCTCTCCGGGGTCACCTCTTCAGCCTCGGCCTCGTAGGTGAGGAGAATGCGGTGACGCAGCACGTCGGGGGCGATGCGTTTGACATCGTCGGGCGTCACATGATTGCGACCCTCGATGAGCGCACAAGCCCGGGCGGCCAAGGTCAAATTGATCGTGGCACGCGGGCTGGCTCCAATTCGGACGAGGCGTTTGAGTTCCGGTGCCACCCCAGAGCCTGCAGCCGCCTCACGGGTCGCCACCACCAGCCGAACGATGTAA
>CAMATE010000188.1 GCA_945861075.1 Akkermansia muciniphila | reverse complement strand
GCTACCAGATCATGGGCATGTGATGGCCGACGGCCCCACGGCCACGACCTCCGACTTCAGGCTTTGAGCACCATGTTTCTCGTCGTCATGGGAGTGGCCGGCTCCGGCAAGACCACGCTGGGTCAGGCCCTGAGCCGTCGTCTGGGCTGGGAGTTCCGCGATGCCGATGGGTTCCATCCGGCCGCCAACATCGCCAAGATGAAGGCGGGGACTCCGCTGCAAGACGAAGACCGCTGGCCGTGGTTGCGGGCCATCCGCAGCCACATGGAATCGGAACAGGCGGCCGGCCGCAGCGGGATCATCGCCTGCTCGGCCCTGAAAGAAATCTACCGCGACACCTTGGGCCGCGGTGAGCCTTGGGTCCGCTTTGTCCACCTGAACGGTTCCCGGGACCTCATCGAGGGCCGGATGCGGGCCCGCGAGGGGCACTTCATGCCGGTGAGCCTGCTCGACAGCCAGTTCGCCACCCTCGAATCGCCGGCCGACGCCATTACCCTCGACATCTCCCAGTCCCCCGAAGCGCTGGTGGAAGAAGTCCTGCGCCGGATTGCCTGATTGTTTTGCCCGAGCCTTTTGCCAGAGCCGATCACCCGCTGGCTCAACGCGAAACGTCGCCCTGGTAAAGCACGGTGAAGTAATGGCGGCGCAGGCTATCGATGGCCACCTCGGGGTATTCGACATTGAGCACCAAGGCCGACTTGCCGGCGGGCCGGTTCAGAAAAGGGTAGGTGTAGTGGATGTTCAATTCAGCCTCCACCAACGCGGCCAAGACATCTTGCAACTGCCGCTCACCGGCAATTTCCACCACGACGACGGCGGTTTCGGTGAAGGCGAAACCATGTTCTTGAAGAAGGCTCCGCGCCAGGTCGGGGTCGTCGACGATGATCCGCAGGATGGTGCTGTCGGTGGTGTCGAGCACAGTCAGCGCCAGGATGTGCACCGACCGTTCGAAGAGCCGGCGGGTGACCTCATGCAGGCGCCCCAAGCGGTTCGGGATGAACACCGTGAACTGGAGCACCGGATCGGACCGGGGTTGGCGAGCGATGGCGACAGCCATGATGGAGGCGAGTGTCCGTCAGGGTCGGGCCGAGGGCAAGGCAGGCAAGAGCCTTTGCCGCGGATCCGAAGATGTGATTCATTGACCCCGTGGCCAGTCCCTCCGACGAGTTGTGCACGATCGCCGAAAACCTCGGAATTCCAACGATCGAGCGGCACCTCTTCCTGTGTGCCGACGCCTCCAAGCCCAAGTGCTGCGACCCTCAGGCGAGCCTCGCATCCTGGGAATTCCTGAAGCGTCGGCTCAAGGAATTGGGCCTCGTCGGTCCACAGGCCAAGGTCTTCCGCACCAAGGCCAATTGCCTGCAGTGCTGCGCCCAAGGTCCCGTCGCGGTGGTGTATCCGGAGGGAACTTGGTATCACCACTGCACCCCCGATGTCCTCGAAACCATCATCCAGGAGCACCTGATCCATGGCCGGCCCGTGTTGGACAACACCTTTGCGACTCATCCGCTCGGTACTGGCTCCCGCTGAAGTGCAGCTGGACCTCTTCCAACGGCTGAAGCCACAGCCACCGTCGGCCACCGTGCCCGGCGGCGGCAAGTGGGTCGCCTCCGAGACGGTCGTCGTCGGGAGCACGTCTATCGAGGTGCACTTCATCCGCCACCCGCGAGCCCGGGTGTTTCGCCTCACCTTGTGTCGCGACGGTTCCGGCCGGGTCACCCTACCCCGTTTCGGATCCATGCCCGGTGCCCGCAATTTCCTGCTCCAACACGTGCAGTGGCTGGCTGATCGGGCCCAGATCCAACAGGCCAACACGGGGCCGACGGACCCATCCAAGGGAGAAATCCAAATCCGGTTCCGGGGCGAGTTCGAGGGGGTCACGGTCTCGGAGGACGGCAAGTCCCTGCACATCGGCCCCCTCACGCTGCCCATGCCCCGGCTGCGCGACCGAGACCTTCCGGCCAAGGCCCAAGCGGCTTTGCAACGGCTGGCTCAGCGTGAACTGCCAGAGCGGGTGCAACACCTCTCAGCCGCCCACGGCATCGCCGTCAGCGCGATCTCGGTCCGCGCCCAACGCACACGCTGGGGTTCCTGTTCGCCGCGCGGTGAGATCTCGCTGAACTGGCGACTGGTACAAGTGCCCGAGTGGGTGCGCGACTATGTGATCCTCCATGAGTTGGCCCATCGTCGGCATCTGAACCACTCCGCCCGGTTCTGGCAGGAGGTCGAACGACTGTGCCCCGACTACGAGGCCGCGGAGACCTGGCTGCGAGAGACCGGACGGCACGTGCTCTAAACAGGACGGACCCAACGGCTGGGTTTTGCCTGAGCGCGGGCCCAGACACTCCGTACGGGGGGACGATCAGCGGCGAAGAATATCAAACTCGATGTCGAACCAAAGTCCGTTGAACTCAAAGCGGGCCTGACCGGAGTCGATCCCTCCGTCAAACCAGTGGAACTCGTTGCGTTCGCGAATGAGGCCACAGAACTCCTGAAAAAAGTCCGGGTCCAACGCCACGACGCCGTAGCGCCCGCGCCGCAACTCGTCCTTTTCCATGGCGGCCAGGAGGTGATCGGCCTCGGCACGGCTGCGCTTGATCACCCACAGGGCGGCCTCGGGGCACTTCACGGCCAGCTTGTGCAGCTTGGACACGGTGCATTCGCCGCATTCGACCCAAAGGGTAGGCCGCATGTCGTAGCCGATGACCGCGAGGTCGGGCACGAACGGGATCGAGTCGTCTTGGACTTCCGTCTCGATTTGAATGCGTTCGTGGAAGAAGAGCACATAGGCCAAGAGCTTCAGGCCCACATGGCGCACCGACTCGTTGACGCCTTGGCCGATGATGACCTTGTGGGGAAACGGCCGGTGCCGATCTTCGCTGCGGAGCTGGAAGTTGAATTTGTTGGCCACGCCGAGAGCCTTCAAACAACGAGGTCCGAGGGTCGTTGTCCATGAGAAACCGACGCCGTAACCGGCCGTGGAATCCTCCGGTCTCCAAGGTCAGTTCTCATTCATCGATCCCATCATGAAGACTTTCCAGAAACTATCCCTCCTCACCGCCGCCCTGCTGTTGGGCTCTGCCAGCGCCCTCGCCGATGTGGCTGAAGACGTGAAGAGCGCTGCCCGCAAGTTGGCCGACGCGGCCAGCTACTCGTGGACGGCCACCACTGAAATCGAAGGCGGCCAATGGACCCCGGCTCCAGTGAAGGGCAAGGCCATCAAGGGTGGTGCGGCCGTGATCACCAGCGAGCGAGATGGAACCACCACGACCGCAGTGCTGCAGGGAACCCAAGGGGTGGCCAGCACCGATGAAGGCTGGAAGACCGCCGAAGAACTCCGCTCGGCCGCCGGTGGTGGCGGAGGCGGAGGCAATCGCGGCGGCATGCGCGCGGCCGCTCTCTTGCGCAACCCCTTGCCGGCGGCGTCGGCGACCCAATTGGCCGAGAAATCCAAAGACCTGAAGGCCGGTGAGGCCGGGGTCATCGCCGGAGAACTCTCGGACGCAGGGGCCAAGGAATTCGCCCTCATGGGACGCGGCGGGCGGGCGGGCGGGCCGACTCCGCCGGAACCCAAGAATGCCAAGGGCTCGGTGCAGTTCTGGCTGAAGGAAGGCCAGGTCCAGAAGATCCGCCTCAAGGTCTCCGCGACCATGACGGTCAACGGCGAGGACCGCGACATGGTCCGCACCACGACCTGGGAAATCCGCGACGTGGGCACCACCACCGTTGAAGTCCCGGCCGAAGCCAAGAAGCGTCTCGGTTCCTGAGGCGGAATGATTCGTCGGACAAATGATCCGTTGGACCTGGCGTCTGGAGGCGCGCAATCGGAGCCTCCAGACTCATTGACCCTTCCGAATGCCGTTCCTAGTCTCACCCGCATGATTGGCAAGCATCTGTATCGGTGGGCTTGGCTGGCCGTGGCTGCGGTGGGTTTATTCCCCGCGTCGGCCCTGTTCCGGGCATCGGCTCAGGTCCCGGTGCCCTTCAACGGCATCCAGGCCATCGTCAACGACACGGTCATCAGCCGTGATCAGGTGCTGGGAGCCGCCCAACGCGAGTTGGCCGCCGCCGGTCGCGCTGCCACTTCAGAACAGCAATACCTCACGCGCCGGGCGAAGATTTTGGATGACCAGTTGGAGATCCTCATCGACCGACAGCTGATCCTCGATGAGTTCAAGGAGAAGGGGTATTCGTTCCCGGAATCCTACGTCGACGATCAGGTCCGCGAGCGCATCCGCCGGCAATTCGGTGGCGATCGGGTGGCGCTGACCAAAACCCTCCGTGCCGAAAACCGGACGTTCGAACAGTTCAAGAAGGAGGAACGGGACGACATGATCACCTACCAGATGAACGCGCGCTTCATTCGCGACGAAATCATCATCTCGCCGAAAAAGATCCAGAACTACTACCAGACCAATCAGGCACGCTTCCAGATGGGCAATCGGGTCAAGCTGCGGATGATCGTCATCGACCGCTCCAAGCACTCCGCTGAAGACGGCGCCCGCCTGGCCAATCAGGCACTGGCCAAACTCAAGGAGGGTACCGACTTCGCCAAGGTCGCCACGGAATTCTCGGATGATGTGCGCCGGTACAAGGGTGGAGACCGCGGATGGACCGAGGAGAATTCTCTCAATGAGGCCCTGCGGCAGGTGGCCTTCAACCTGCCTGCGGGACAAACGAGCGACATCGTTGAAGTCCAGGGTTCCCGCTTCATCCTCAAGGTGGAAGAAAAGCAGCAGTCTGGCATCCGTTCGCTGTCCGAGGCCCGACAGGAAATCGTGACCATTTTGAAGGACTCGGAACGTCAGCGCCTGCAAAAACAGTGGTTGGCCAAGCTGCGGAAGAAGGGCTTTGTTCGCTACTTCTGATCCGCCTTTCGACCCTGGCTTTCCCCTGAACTAAAACTCCGCCGCCGCATGATCCTCGGCATCACCTTGGGTGACGTCACCGGCATCGGACCCGAGGTGGCCTTGCGGGCCGTGGCCCGTCTCACGGCCGAGGATACCGATGTCCATTACGTGCTCATCGGAGACACCGGCGTGGTGCGACGCCTGTGTGGCCTGATGGGCGTGGAAGCCGACCTGCCCCTGTGGCGGGGCGCGGATTCGGAGCCCTCACGAGTCTATGTGCTTCCGGTCTCTGATGGCGAACTCCCGGAGAACTTGCCACCCGGAGATCCGCGCGCCGCATTGGAAGCCGTGGCTGCGCTGCGCGAAGGTGCGCGGCGTTGCTTGCACGGAGAATTCGCAGGTCTTGTGACCGCTCCGGTCAATAAGGCGTCCATCGTGGAGGCGGGAGTTCCCTTCATCGGCCAAACCGAGTTCCTGGCCGACTTGGCTGGGGTTTCGCGCTTCGCCATGATGCTGTTGGGTCATGATCCCGCCGGTCGCTGGCTGCGGGTGGCTCTGGCCACGATCCACCTGCCCTTGGCCCGGGTTTCGACCGCCCTCACCCAAGCCGGCATCGCCGAGGTCGTCGCCCTGACTGCGGAGGCTTGCGGCTTGTTGGGACTGCCCCGTCAGCGCGTGGGGGTATGCGGGCTCAATCCCCATGCGGGAGAAAGCGGTCACCTCGGATCCGAGGAAATCACCGTGGTGACTCCAGCCGTCGCCGAAGCCCGAGCCCGTGGTTTGGATGTCCGCGGTCCTTTTGCGGCCGACACCCTCTTTCACCAAGTTTTTCGAGGAGACTATGACGCGGTGGTGGCGATGTACCACGATCAGGGTCTGGTGCCGCTGAAGATGGTGGCCTTCGACACCGGGGTGAACTGGACCCTCGGTCTGCCGTTTGTCCGGATGTCGCCCGATCACGGCACGGCCTACGACATCGCCGGACAAGGATTGGCCGATCCGGCCAGCATGGAATCGGCCCTCCGACTGGCCGCCATCGTGGCCGCCACGGGAATCCCCTGCTGGCGATCCGAGCCACTGAAGTCGCTCGGTGAAACCAACGGGTGAACCGACCCTCAGGACAACGTCGAAAGGAGGATGCGCGTGATCTCCTCGCGCTGAGCTCCCAACGCGATGTCAGCCAGTGTGTATTGATCGAGACTGGCGTAAAAAGCGGTCATCGCCTCGGCCAGCGCCCCCTTGACACGACAACACCCGCTGAGACTGCACGTGTTGGTCACCGGGTCGAAGCATTCCACCACCACGGGCTGGTTTTCGGTTTGCCGCAGCAACCGGCCCAAACGGACCTCTTCCGGCAACTGGGCCAGACGGCACCCACCACCCCGACCGCGACGGGTTTCCAAATAACCTAATTGACCCAAGCGATGCACCACCTGGGCCAGATGGTTCCGGGAAATGCCATAAGCCTGAGAGACATCCTGCAACTGGAACAACCCGTTCTTGATCGAGGCGTAAATGAGCACCCGAAGGGAGTAATCGCTAAAGAGGCTGAGTTTCATGCCACGGAGTGGACCAGTCTTAACAAGAGACCGGATCAGATGGCTCAGGGTTACAATCGTCGTACTTTTCGCAAGCTCGCCGCATCCATCGAGCCCATGAGCCGGCTCCAAGTCTGTTCATGACTGCTGCGGAATGCTTCCATCCCAGCATCGGCATGAAACACGAATTCTGGAGCGAACGATGGCAGCAGGGGCAAATCGGATTCCATCTGGGCCAACCTCACGACTGGTTGGTGGCCGTCGAACCGCGGTTTCCTAAGTCCGCCCGGGTTTATGTTCCCTTGTGCGGCAAGACCGTCGATTTGGTGTGGCTGCGGGATCGGGGTCACGAAGTCATTGGCTGTGAATTCGTAGCCCACGCCGTCCAAGACTTCCTACATGAACAGGGAATTTCAACGACCTTGGAACACCGAGGATCGGGCGCAGCCTCTTTCCCATGCCACCGCACCCCTGGCCTGAGCATCCTGCAAGGCGACGCTCTGGATCTGAGCCCAGAAATCCTGGGAGGTACAGTCGATGTGATCTTCGACCGAGCCGCGCTGGTGGCCCTCGATCCCGCCTGCCGCCAACGCTATGTGGACGGCTTGCACCGATTGCTCAAACCCGGCGGTCACCTCTTGCTCATCGCCTTTGCCTACGACCA
>CAMATE010000187.1 GCA_945861075.1 Akkermansia muciniphila | reverse complement strand
TTCCATGTAGGTCAGCTTGACGGTGAAGTCGGTTTCCAGCCGGCGCTGGAAGTCGGACAGCTTCATGCCATCGGCGATCCACTGGCGGGCGATGACTTGCTGCTCGGTCGATAAGGTGGCCATGACGATTGGGAAAGTTTAGGGGATTGGAACCGGTCGGTCAGTCGCGGAAGTTCACAAAATTCAGCGCCACCGGGAAATCGTGTGAGCGGCAAGCGGCGATCACGGCCTGAAGGTCGTCCCGATTCTTGCCCGCCACACGCAGTTCATCGCCTTGAATGGAGGCCGTCACCTTGACGGCCAACCCGCGAACAAAGGTGCTGATCTCCTTGGCGGCCGCACTGTCGATGCCTTGCTTGATCTTGATGGACTGCCGGGCGTGGCCCAGTGGCGATAGCTCGGCCTCGCCCGCATCGAGATTCTTGGGTGAGATGCCCCGTTTGGCCATCTTGAGCATCACGATTTCCACCAGGGCCGTCATCTTGAAGGCATCCGGAGCGCGCAACTTGATCTCGGTCTTCTCGAGGACGATCTCGGCCCCGGACCCTTTGAAATCAAAGCGTGTCAGCAATTCCTTCTGGGCCTGATGGATGGCGTTCTCCAGCTCCATCGAATTGACCTTCGAGACGATGTCGAAACTCGGCATGAACGAATGCTAGTCGATGCTCCCGCGCCTGCAACGGATCAGCGCAAGCGAGGCTCATTTTGCTTCGAGACAAACCCCGGAGGCTCCGTCGCCTGCGCGACTGGCCCGGGCGGTGAGGCCCATTGCGAGGCCCATCGGGTGCTGCAATTGGGATCTGCAAATAGGCGCTACGGATGAGTCCTGCGAATGCATCGTCATTTCCTCGGGAAAACACTAGGCTCCGAGCCCATGGAGAGTGCGCCACCATCTTCGGGCCCGGTTTCAGCCCTACCCGCGGCCCTACCTGCGACCAGCGCATCGGTCGCCCCATTGGTACCCGGAACGTTGTATCTCGTGGCCACACCCATCGGGAACCTCGAAGACATCACTCTGCGGGCCCTGCGGGTGCTGCGGGATTGCACGGTGGTCGCTGCCGAAGACACCCGCCGCACCGGCCAATTGCTCACCCACTTCGGCCTCCGCAAACCCATGATCAGCTACTTCCGCTTCAATGAGGCGCGGCGCGGCGCGGAGATCCTGGACCGGCTGCGCATGGGAGAGATCGTGGCGTTGGTCACCGACGCCGGTGCTCCGGGCATCAGCGATCCCGGCGAACGCGTGGTGGCCCAGGTGCTGGCCGCCGGGCTTCGGGTGGAATCCATCCCCGGAGCCTGCGCTCTGGTGGTCGGTCTGACCGCCAGTGGGTTGCCCACCGAATCGTTCCACTTCGCCGGATTCCTGCCGCACAAGTCCGGACAACGCGCCCGCCGCCTGAGCGAACTGGGCGCGATTCCCGGAACCCTGGTGCTTTATGAATCGCCGTTCCGGGTGGAGCGCCTGCTGGGCGAATTGCAGCTAATCCTGCCCGGGCGTAGAGTGGTTCTGGCCCGGGAACTCACCAAGAAATTCGAAGAATGGCTGCGAGGCACGCCGGCAGAATTGGCCGCCGAATGGGCACGGCGACCACGCAAGGGCGAGTTCGTGGTGATGATCGGACCCACCGGCCATACCAGTAGCCCTACCGCAGGCCGTGTGACCAGCGATGCAACGGATGATACGGCGGACGAAACGGCGGAGGAAACCGAGCCGAGATTCGAGGAATCCGTGGATTCCCCGACGGATTAATCGGCCAGCTTCAGACGCTGACGGACCAGCACCGCAGCGCCAGTGATGCCGGCGTCATCACCCAGCTTGCTCGCGAGGATTTCCACATCCTTGAGAGTTCCCGGCATGGCGTAATCGCGGGCGGTCTCCAGAATGGTTGGCATCAAATCGTCCTCGAGGGCATCCATCACACCACCGCCCAAGACCACCGTCTGCGGACTCAGGATGTTTACCAAATTGGCCACGGCGATGCCGGTGTGTTTGGCCGCCTCTTGCAAGACCTTCGCCGTCAGCTTGTCGCCCTTGCGCAGGGCCTTGCGCAAATCGCCGCTCTTGAGATCGGTGATGCTCTCGCCGTCTTTGAGGAATTCCGTGAGTTGGGTCTTCTCGCCATCCTTCGCGCGGCGGGCCAGTTCGCGGAAAATGGAGGTTCGGCTGGCCAAAGCCTCGAAACAGCCGTTGTTGCCGCAGCCGCACTTCGGCCCACCGACCTGGATGACCATGTGCCCCACCTCGCCCGCGGTGCGATTGAAACCCGAGTAGAGTTGGCCATCGAGGATGAGGCCTCCCCCGATGCCGGTGCCGAGGAAAATGCCCAGCAGGCTGCGGGATTTGCCCTTCAGCTCGACTTCATGGATGCCCAACGTGCAGGCGTTGCAGTCGTTCTCGACGAACACAGGAACCCCGAGGTGCTTTTCCAAGGCCTTCTGGAGCGGGGCATTCTTCCACTGGAGGTTCGGCGCAAAGATAACCTCGCCCGAGTCTGGGTGGATGGCCCCCGGGGCGCCGATGCCAACGCCGCGGACTTGTTTGAGCGAAAGATCGGCTTCGTCGACCGCGTCCCGAACGCAGCGCGCCACCCGCTCCACCACCGACTCGAAGCCGCGCGAGGCCTTAGTGCTCAGTTTGACGGTCTGAAGCAGCTTGAGCTGAGGGGTGAAGATGCCGGCGAGGATTTTGGTCCCCCCCAGATCGACCCCGACGATGACATCCTGCTTGATGGTCTCGGACATGCGTTAGCCAACTCCATCAGGCTGGCAACCCCGGCCTCGGGGCAAGAAAAACATGGTAACATTCGGCCCAGCCGACCGGGCCGGCTGACGGTACGCAAAGTGCCTGCAGCGAACCTGCTAACCCAGTCACCGACGGATCGAGTGCGAGTCGGGCCCACCACGGTACCGAAGTTCTCCCGCTCGGATGGGAACCGGCAGGCGGTTTTCCGGGGGCGTCAGTGGGCAAGTCGCAAAGGGAGTGAAGGCGCAGGGAGGGTTGTAGGCGCGGTTGAAATCCAGGGTGGTCCGGCCGGCGGCATCGGGTTTTGCGGCATGCAGAAATCGGCCCGCTCCATACGTCTCCCGCCCATTGGTCGTGTCCCGGAACAGCACGAAGAGATCGTCGGTCTCGGTGTCCAGCGCCGCCTGCAGGCGATGGGGCTTCCCGGCGATTTCAAACACCAAGGTTCCCGCCCAGGGCAGGGATTCACGACCACCGATGACGTTGGCCAGGGTCAGTGTCGCACCCGGGGCCGCAGGCTCCAGTCGGGCCGGAAGAACCCAGTCCGAGGACCCCTTGAAATAGCGCAATCCGGCAAAGCCGGTCCGCGTGGGGGCAAGGCTGTCCTTCACCCTCAGGCCCAGTCGGCCACCCCGGTCGATGACCGTGATCCGCAACCCGCCCACCGAAAGCCCATCGGGCTTGGCCCCGTGGGCGTCGGTGACCAGCGGACCGCCTGAGAAGGGTTGGCCGTTCTTCAGCACCGCCACACCGGGCGCGGGTTCCAGGCGCACCCCGGTGCCGCTGCGATGCCACACGCCCACCAACTCGGGAGCCCGTCCCGAGGGGAACACATGATCGAGGCCTGAACGGGTGCCACTGGTGGAAGCGCCCTCGGGCAACCAATGCAGGCCGACCAAGCTGGCCCAACCGTTGGTGCCGGCCGCGGATTCGAGGCGTTGGGTCTTCCAGCGCATCCACTCGGCCTCGTCGATGGTCCCCAAGCCGGAACCGCCCACACATCCGGCCAACAACCCCGACAACACCATTCCCAGCACGGAGGCCCATCGTCCCCCGATTGCAGCCTGCAAGGCATCCATGAGGGACAGGCTGCCCGCGCAGAGGCGCCCGTGCAAACCGACCTTGCGGGGACTTCTAGGTTTTCGAGGTTGCCGCGGCCAGGTCTCGAGCGGCTTGATGGAGGCCGATGCCACAAGCCTTCATCGTCGATGCCGTGGTCCGGGAAGTCCGCCAATTGAAAGGGTACCCCCAACTTTCGATCTTGGACCTGAGCTGTGGCGAGGGCGAGGTGCTGTCGCGACTGGCGGCCGACGGATGCCGCGTCCACGGAACCCACTTCCGCGCCGACGACTACATCATCGAGAACCGCGGTCGTCTGGGCGCCATTCCCATCACCACTGGTGTGGATCTACAACAACGACTGCCCTTCGAGGACGGCTCCTTCGACGTCGTGCTCATGACCGAAGTGCTCGAGCATCTCGATTCGCATTTCCACGTCGTCGCCGAGGTGTCCCGGGTCGTCCGCAGGGGTGGTTTCTTTGTGTTCAGCACCCCGAACCTGCAGCGCCTGCACTCGCGCCTGCAGTTCTTTTTGACCGGCAAGCACAAGCTCATCCGCCGACGGGTCGGCTGGGATCAAAAGGCTGGCGACCGCTACGCCTTCCACATCGGGCCTGTGGACTTCGCACTCATCCATGCCGTGCTCGGTTGGGAGGGCTTTCATATCCTGCGCCTGGGGCTGACCCAGTTGAAGTTCAAGTCGGTGCTGCTCTCGCCCCTGTGGCCGCTGGTCTGGCTGGCTTGCCGACTGACCGTCGACAAGGATGCCCGGCGCAATCCGGTGCTCAAACAAACCGAGAAGTCCCTCAATCGCTGGCTCTCCGATCCGGCGATGCTCTTCAGCGAGCAACTGCTGGTGGTCACTCAGCGCAGTGAAACAACACGCTGATTTTAAGGCATCGTGACCTCGAGGCATCGCCGCCGCGGAACACGGAGAAACCGATACGGTTCCAGACACACTCACTTCACCGGCTTATCGACGGCCCGCACGAAGGCGAAGTAGTTTTTGAAACCCTCGGCGTTGGTCCAATAGAACTCCAAGACATCGGGTTGGGTCAGGGTGGCGCGCCCCCGATCCCAAGCGCTCAAGGGGCCTGTGAACACCAGCCGGTCGTCGCCCTCGACGGTGAAGCGTCCCGATCCCCCCACTCCGGTGCGGTACGTGCCGTTGGCAAAGAGCTCGAGGGACTGCCCGTTCTTGGGGTCGAGCCATTGGCCTGCCAACGATTTCGACGTGGCGGCGGGTTTCGAGGCATCGGGTTTCTTCCGAGAGTCGGTATCCGGAAACCGCTCACCCGAAGGCCGGATCGTGAGGGTTGAAACCCGGCCGTCCGCACTGGTGAAGCTCAGTGCATACGGACCGCTCTCTGCTTCATAGCTACCGTAAACCATGCGTCCCCCGGGAAAACGCTCGCGGACCTTATCCATCGGATCGCCAGGACCGATCCCGCAGGCCAGCCGGGTGGGCTTCTCCAAGGTCACGTTCCAGATCTCCGTGCCCTGGGCATTGAACATCACCCGAAACTCGGGATAGGTGAGACCGCCGCCGAAGAAACGGTTGTCGCTCTTGGGTTTCCCAAATTTCTGGAGGATCTCTTCGGCTCCCATGGTCAGTCGCAACGGGATGGACAGGGGTTCCACCTGGGAGGTCTTCCTGTCATCGCTTCGGAAAGAAAGCGGGCTTTCCGCGTGCCCGGATCCGGGCGGAGTCTTGGCCTGAGATTCCGCTCCAAAACAGCAATTGCAGCACACAAGCCAAACAACGGAGAGGGCGAAGGTGTTCATGGATTTTACTCGGCATAGCCGGAGGTGGAGGAGGTTTGGGAATCCTTCACAGTGGTGACTAGATAGACAGTGCTCCCAACCACGTCGAGAGCTTTTGATCGACCCAAGTCGATCGTCGCGCCCGTCCGATTCAAGACCGGCCCAACGCCCATCCGAATGCTCATCTGGGCCCAATGCCCGTAGCGCCTAACGTGGGGTTCTGGCTGCCGGATCGGGCACCGATTCCAGTCCGTCGGAGGCGGCCCGGAGCTTGGTGTAGCGGGTGGCCACGGTGAAGGCATTGGCCCAGGCGATGTAATAACCGGGCAGGCCATCCAGGAACCCGCCCTTGAAAACGTAGCCCCGCAAGAAACGCCAAGCCGGACGAAACAGCAGGTCAACCCAGGTGGCCTGACGACCCGAGCGTAGCGAAGCCTGCACGAAGGCCGTGCTGTACGGCGGAATCTTGGTCACCTGGCGGTCGATGCTCTCATTGCTGTAGTGTCGCAAGTCCGAACGCAAACGACCGATGCGACCCGCCACCTGAAGCTGAGCATGAGGTTCCTCGCCCCCCCAGTGCGCCCGGCCACGACGGGCCAATCGGATCACGCGATCGGGATACCAGTCGCCGTGGCGAATCCAGCGACCCAGAAACCACGTGCAGCGCGGAAAGCTGAAGGCGCCGATTTCCGGCCCGGCCTCGGCAATGGCCCGGGCGATTTCGTCCTTCAATTCCGGGGTGACGACTTCGTCGGCATCGAGGTTGAGGGTCCAGTCGGAAATCGTCTTTTCGAGACCCGAAGCCTTCTGCCCCACAAATCCCTTCCAAGGCTCCCGAATGACCCGGGCACCCCGCGAGCGGGCCAACTCCTCGGTACCGTCGGACACATCCTGCTGAAGAATCACCACGATCTCCGCGGCCCAGCCCTGCACGCTGTCGAGCGCGGCTCCGATGCGATGGGCTTCGGCACCCGAAACAAAGTAAACGGAGATGGGCAGCGGTTGGGGCATGGCGGATCCGGGCAAAAACGATCGAAGCGACGGCCGCAGTGAATCATCCAGAACGCCGATTGCCTACTCTTCCCGAGTCATCCGCACCTGGACGGACAAACTCTGAGCCAAGCCCCCTTTGAACACGCCTTTGAGCGGCGGGACATCGGCGTAGTCGCGCCCGATGCCGATTTGAACGTGGCGTTCGCCATCCAGCATGTTGTTGGTGGGATCCAGGCCCACCCAATACCCCGTCGGTGTGAACACCTCGATCCAGGCGTGGGTGGCCACCGCCCCGATCAGCGCCTTGGAGGGCCTGCCGTCATCTCCCAGCGGTGGGTCGGTCTCGATGTAGCCGCTCACGTACCGGGCGGGCAGGCCCGCAGCTCGGCAAATGGCGATCATCAGGTGGGCAAAATCTTGGCAGACCCCCTCGCGCCGCTGGAGGAACTGTTCGACAGTCGTGCCCGCATCGGTGGCCCCGGGACGGTAGCGCAAGGTCCGGTGGAGATAGTCATTGAGCCGCAGCAGCGACTCGGCAAAAGGCGCGGCCTCGG
>CAMATE010000186.1 GCA_945861075.1 Akkermansia muciniphila | reverse complement strand
CAAGACCAAATAGGGGACCTGCGATGCGGCCCGCATCGTATCGGCGAAAGTCGATCGGGTTCCGGGTATCGGTCGCTCAGAGAAATGACTCTCTCCCTGGCGCAAGTCAGGAAGACAGAATTCGGCTTACAGCCCTTCCAAGACACTATTTCCTCCGACCCCGGGGGGAACCATTGGCAGATCCACTGGCGCATTAACCCAAGCGGTTCCATCCCATGACACCGCTCGCCAGTCCCGCTTGGATCACGGCGAAGCTTGGATTTGCCGCACGATCTCGAAAGCCACATCCAACGCCGCCTTCGCTTGGGCTCCACTCACCTTGGGTGTTTGCCGCTCCCGGACGCAGGCCACGAAGTCCGACAACTCCAGCTTCAATGGCTCGTCCTTGTTGATGGGCACCGGCTCCCGAACAATGCGTTTGCCGGCAAACTCACTGACAATGGTCGACTCCTTCGCCGCCAAGAGCTTGCGCAGCAGAGAACTCTCCTCCTCGCCGTCCCGAGCCAACCGATACAGGAAACCTTCCTGAACCCGGTAATCGAGGCTGATGTACACCGGATGATCCCCCCCGCTGAAGACGCGGATCTTGCGCATCCGCTCCGGGCTGATGCGGCTGGCCGTGAGGTTGGCCACGCAACCATTGGCGAACCGCAGCCGCGCATTGGCGATGTCCTCGCTGCGGCTCAGCACCGGAATGCCCACCGCATCCACCGACACCACCGGCGACTTCACGAACGCCATCACCACATCGAGATCGTGGATCATCAAGTCGAGCACCACCCCGATATCCGTGCTCCGGGCCGGGAACGGCGACAACCGATGGCATTCGATAAACTTCGGGAAGGGGGCGGCCTGCTCCAGATAGCTGAACACCGGGTTGAACCGCTCCACATGCCCCACTTGCAGGACCAACGCCTTTTCCTGCGCCAGACGGACCAGATCCTGAGCCTGCTCCGAATTGTCGGTCATGGGCTTTTCCACCAACACGTGCCGACCCAGGCTGAGCAACTCGCGGGCAATGGCATGATGAGTCACCGTGGGAGTCACCACACTGAGCGCATCGCTGGCTTCCGCGGCCTCGGCCACCGAAGCGAATGCTCGCACCCCCCAACGCGCCGCATGGGTTCGTGCCGCCTCCGGATTGGCATCGAACACCCCGGTGAATTGCGCCAAGCCCGCCTTGGCCAGATCGGCATAGATGCGCGCGTGCTCCTTGCCCAGCGATCCCGTCCCGATCACCGCCACCCGCACTTGGTTCGACATGGGCCCCAGACTAGGAAACCCGCTGGTCTGGGGAACCATTAATTCATCGGCACTCGCAGACTGGAATCCGGCCCCGTCCTCGATAGACTTCTCACATGTCCTTCCTTCGTACCCTCACCCGAGGCATTTCAATGGCCTCTTCCCTCGCCCTATCCCTGCTGGCCGGCAAGTCCGATGGCAGACTGGACATTTGGTGGTGCGACTCCGATGGCGGCGGATCCACACTCATCGTCACCCCCGCCGGTGAGAGCATCCTCATCGACTCCGGCAACCCCGGCGGCCGCGACTCAGCCCGCATCCTGAAGGTTCTCACACAAACCGCTGGCTTGAACCAACTCGACCACCTGGTGGTCACCCATTTGCACATCGATCACTTCGGGGGCGCGGCTGAAATCGCCGCTCAAGTGCCCGTCAAGAACCTCTGGGACAACGGCCTCACTGACGCCGATCCCGACGGCAACCGCACCTCCACCTGGCCCCTCACCAGCAAGCCCTACCGAACCATGCCGGTTGGCCAACGCCACCGCGTCGAACCCGGCCTGAGCATCCCGTTGACCGCCGGAAAAACGCCCCTGTCGATGCGCTGCATGATCACCCGACAGAAGCCCGCCGAAGGCGTCTTTCCCACCCGCAAAGCCAGTGGATCCGCGCCGGCTTTGAAAGCCCCCGACACC
The DNA here is from genome assembly GCA_945861075.1 of Akkermansia muciniphila. Lineage (GTDB taxonomy): Bacteria > Verrucomicrobiota > Verrucomicrobiia > Limisphaerales > UBA9464 > SXXZ01. The sequence continues at coordinate 5,204 of CAMATE010000186.1, read as the reverse complement.
TCCGACAATGCCAACAGTTCCGCCTGGATCCTCAGCTTCGGCAACTTCCGCTTCTTCGATGGCGGCGACCTCACCTGGAACGCCGAGACCCAACTCATTTGGCCTGATATCCGAGTTCCGGAAGTGGACTTGTTCCAAGTCACCCACCACGGCCTCGATGTCAGCAACCACCCGCGCCTACTGAGCGCCCTCAATCCCACCGTCACCGTCATGAACAACGGTCCCACCAAGGGCACCGCCGGCGAGGTTCTGGCCACCTTGCGAAGCCTCCCGCGACTCGAAGCCCAATACCAATTGCACCGCAACCGTCGGCCCGACGGCGTCACCAACAACATCCCCGACGCCTTCATCGCCAACACCCAACCCGGCACCGCCCACCCCATCCACTGCGCCGTCCTCCCCGATGGCAGCGGCTACTCCATCACCCTCCCCGGCCCCGTCATTCGCACCTACACCACCCACCGCCACTGACCAAGGCCTGATCCCCGGCCTCCCACCACCAGTTCCATCACGACCACGCCTAGGGACGGTCTGGGGCATGCGGCGTTCCTTCAGAACGCTCCGGTTGTGCGCCATACCCGGGGTTTCACCCCGGGCTGGTATGCAGTGCCCCGTTGGGGCACTCCGAACACACATCCTCCCCCGAGCTTCCCTGCGAGCGAAGGTTCGGTCCCACGGAGCCCAAAAAATCGCAGCGGAGCGGGATCGGTCCGATGCATGCACTGGAAGCAATCAAACCCTTCCCTCGCGCACAGCGCGAAAGCTAATCCTCCCCCGAGCTTACCTGCGTGCATCGGACCGGTGCCGCGGAGCCCCAAAAAATCGCAGCGGAGCGGGATCGGTCCGATGCATGCATTGGAAGCGATCAAACCCTTCCCCTCGCGCACAGCGCGAAAGCTAATCCTCCCCCGAGCTTACCTGCGTGCATCGGGCCGGTCCCGCGGAGCCCCCAAAAATCGCAGCGGAGCGGGATCGGTCCGATGCATGCATTGGAAGCGATCAAACCCATCCCTCGCGCACAGCGCGAAAACCAATCCTCCCCCGAGCTTACCTGCGTGCATCGGGCCGGTCTCGCGGAGCCCCAAAAAATCGCAGCGGAGCGGGATCGGTCCGATGCATGCACTGGAAGCGATCAAACCCATCCCCTCGCGCACAGCGCGAAAACCAATCCTCCCCCGAGCTTACCTGCGTGCATCGGACCGGTCCCGCGGAGCCCGCCTTCTAATTCTGCTCGCTTCACCACAGCCGTCCCGTTAATTCCTTCACCAGCATGAGTTCGCAAGTTCCCGCCGACCTGAAATACGCCAAGTCCCACGAATGGGCCCGCATCTCCGGTGACACCGCCGTCATCGGCATCACCGACCACGCCCAGCACGAACTCACCGACATCGTCTTCGTCGAACTCCCCGCCATCGGCCGCAAGGTCAAGGCCGGCGAAGCCTGCGCCGTCGTCGAGTCCGTCAAAACCGCCAGCGACATTTACTCCCCGCTTTCTGGCGAAATCATCGCCATCAATAGCGCGGCCAGCGACAACCCCGGCCTGGTCAACAGCGAACCCTACACCGGCGGAAGCTTCTTCACACTGCGCCTCTCCAACCCGGCGGAATCCGAGGCCCTCCTATCGCCCGCCGCCTATTCCCAGCAAATCGGAGCCTGACGGACTTCGGCTCGAGCTCAGACTCGGGCTTTGCGCCCGATTCAACCCCAGTCCAACCGCCCTGAACCACCGGCCTCACCGGTGGTTCAATTGTTTTCAGGAGCATCCCGGCGCAAACCCACCTTGTGGGCAATATCGTCGAACTCCTCACGACTCACCTCGTGCAATTCCTTGCCCCGCTTCGTGAGGTGCTCGTTAATTTTGACGGCCTTTTCCGTCATCGCCTCGTGAGTTTCCTGAGTGCCGCCCACGAGCGCGAAATTCTTGCCCTTGGTCAACCGCTTGTGGCCATCCGAATCGAGACCCACCCCCAACAGGAGAGCCGGAACCTTCTTCGAGGGCTTCTTGGAATCAGCCATGGGCCAACCGTAATTCGGAGCAAACCAAAGTCACCACGGTAAATCTTCCGCCGAGAACACCCGAAGACAGTCATCGATCCGATCGATGGACAGCAAAAATCATTCGATTCACGCAACCTTCCAACACACTGCGACAAAGGCGGGGTCATGAATGAGATCGTTTCTTGGACACTCCGCATCAGCGAAACCCTCGGAACCGCGGCCCTGGCTGTCCTCGCCGCCGATTTTGTCGTCGGCCTATTCCATTGGATCGAAGACGCCTACCTCCGCGACAACTGCCCTGTCTTGGGCCAACTCGTCGCCCGCCCCAACATCCTCCACCACTACCGACCCCGCCATTTCCTCCGCAAATCCTGGGTAGCCTCGTGTTGGGACTTATGGCTCGTCGCCGGCCTGATCCTCACCGCCGCTTGGGCTTTCGGCGTGCTCACACCCGCCGTCGGGCTCTTTGCCGCCTTGGTCGGAAATGCCAACCAAATCCACAAATGGGCCCACCGCAGCCGCCGCGAAAACGGCCCTTGGATAAACCTTCTCCATGATTTGCGGATCCTGCAAAGTTCCAGACACCATGCGATCCACCACACGGATCCCAAGTCCACTCACTACTGTGTGATCACCGAATTCCTCAACCCCGTCCTCGAACGCCTGCGTTTTTGGACCCGTTTGGAATGCTGGCTCTGGAAGGCCTTCCGGATCCGCCGCCGCAGCGACACCTCCAACCGACGCCACGGATTCACACCCGAATGGGTTCTCCTCGCCGAACACGCCTGAAACCCGCCTCCCCAGAATGAAACCCGCCCAACGCAATTATCCGATCCTGCTGACGAGCCAGTTCCTCAGCGCCTTGGGCGACAACGCCATCCTGGCGGTCATCGTCGGCCAGCTCACCTACCTCCAAAAAGCCGGCGCGCTGACCGAAGCACAACTGCGAACCCACAACACCGTCTACACCAGCCTGCTGTTTGTTCCCTTCATCGTGTTGGCTCCCATCGCAGGTTTCCTCAATGACCGCTACCCTAAGACCGCGTGGTTGGCGGGCGGCAACGGATTGAAAGTCATCGGTACCCTACTCTGCACACTGAGCATCGCCTTCGGCCCCATTTGGCAAGGCATTGGATATTTGATGGTGGGCGTCGGAGCCTGTGTTTATGGGCCCGCCAAGTACGGCATCCTGCCCGAAATCCTCCCTAAGAACCGCCTCGTCCGAGCCAACGGCATGGTCGAACTCCTCACCCTCGTGGCCATTCTCGGCGGGGGCATCGTCGGCTCCGTGATGGCCGATCGCTGGAAAGATTCAGTGCTCACCTCCTATGGCGTCGTCATGGGCATTTATCTCGGATCATTGCTGCTCAACGTGATGATGCAGCAGACACCGGCCAATCCCACCGTCCATTGGAAAACCAACGTGTCGACCTTCTGGGAACACGCCCAGCAACTCGCCAAAGCCCCTCGACTTTCCCGCATGCTGCTGGGCACCGGCCTCTTCTGGGTGTGCGGTGCGGCCATGAAGATCAACTTCCAGCCGTGGGGACTGAATGTCCTGCGACTGCCGGATAACACCCAGATCGCCCTGCTCGGGCTGTGGTTGAGCGTCGGAGTCATGGTGGGGAGCATTCTGGCCGGTCAGTGGTTCCAGATCGGCGACTTGCGTCGGACCCGATTCTTCGGCTTCTCCCTGGGAGCCACGCTCGCCTTGCTGTTTTCGGTAGAACCCTTGGAGTTCTGGCGTCATCCGGTCATTCAAGCAGGCCCGTTGCACCTGGTGGTCCCGGTCGTTGGCTTGCTCATCGGCACGGGGATCGCCGCCGGTTTCTTCCTCATTCCCCTCAATGCCGCACTGCAGTCGGAATCGGATCCCGGAAAACTTGGGAAAACCATCGCCGTCCAGAACCTGGTCGACAACATCGGCATGAGTTGTGCCAGTTTGCTTTGTCTCATCAGCGTCAAAGCCGGCATCAGTGCCTCGGGAGTCTTTTTGGTGCTGGCTGCCGTCACCATCGCCATCGTCTTCTTCCTGAGAATCCCCGCGAACCCCAGTCACGCCCAATCCCGCTAGAACCGAACCATGATCAAGTCCCTGCTTCATTGGATTCTGCGCCTGTGTTTCCGGTACCGCGCCTACAACACCGAGGCGCTTTCCACCCCGGGTCCGGTCTTGCTGCTGCCCAACCACGTGTCCTGGCTGGATTGGGCCTTTCTTGGAGTCATCCTCGATGAGGACTGGAAATTCGTGACCAGCTCCACCACGGCTGAAACGTCGTGGATCCACCGGAAGATCATGGTCAACCGGCGCACCTTCCCGATCGACCCCGCCTCCCCTTACGGAGCCAAGCGCATGGCAGAATTTCTGGCCAAGGGAGGCCGTCTAGTCTTGTTCCCCGAGGGACGCCTGACGCGCACCACCCGGATGATGAAGCTCTTCGACGGCACAGGGTTCCTCATCCACAAAACCAAGGCGAAGGTCATCACCTGTTATTTGCGCAACGCGGTTCGTGTGCCCGCTGTGCGACACACCGGCTGGACTCAGTGGTTTCCGAGGGTCTCCGCCCACTTCAGCCCCTTGCTGACAGCTCCGGATTTGTCGCACCAACCCAACGGCGTGGCCCGCACCCGAATCACCCGCTGGTTGCGCGACGTGATGGTGCACCAGCATTTCCAAGCCGAGATGGATCACGGTCCGCAGGACGTTCTCGAAGCCATTGCAGAAACCGCCCGCGCACTGCCCCGCAAGCCAGTTCTCGAAGATGTGACCCAGAAGCCGCTGACCTATCGACGCCTCATGGTCGGCACCGAGCTCTTGGCCGGCCAATTTCGGCGCTGTCTCCCCCAAGCAGCGCGATCTCCTCAGGGCGACCCCACCCAGGTCGGAGTGCTTTTACCCAATGTCAACGGCATGCCCGTTACCCTGATGGCATTGTGGGCCACCGGTTATACGCCGGCAGTCCTCAACTTCTCCACCGGACCGACCATTCTCCTGCAGTGCTCCCAACTCGCCGGCATCCGCGACATCATCACCTCCCGAACCTTCGTCCAGAAGGCCAAGCTGGACATCGCCCCCCTCGAAGCGGCCGGCATCCGATTCCACCACCTCGAAGACATCCGGATGGGCATCGGAGCCGTGACCAAGATCCTGGCGCTCATTCAGCACAGCCTACGCTGTGGCACTGGTTTGCACGTGCCGCGATCAG